>NZ_JAFUHT010000013.1 GCF_017468685.1 Methanobrevibacter sp. | reverse complement strand
TGATGTGAATACGGATGGATAAACTGCAGTTGCAATGCCTAAAAAGATTAGTGCAAGAACAATATTGACAATAGGTCCTGCAATGGATATCTTACCATTGATTTCATCGGTCATGTAATTGGCATAAGTGTAAACTGCACCGGGTGCTGCAAATACGAATCCGAAAAATGATGTGACAAGTGCAAATATCAATCCTTGGGGCCATAATTTGAATTCAGCCCAGTATCCATATTTCATTGATACAAACTTGTGTCCCAGTTCGTGCAGGATGAATCCCGCACCTACACCAACCATAACAATCGGCAAAATGGATAGTATTGCATTGGTATCTCTTCCACCATTAACTATTGCAAAACAAAGTGAAATGACGAAAAATGCAATTATTAAATCTCTCACTTCACTACTTGTAAACTTAATCATAATGTTAAAGTATCTAATTTAACTTTAATAAAAGTATCTTTTTCATAATCAAAAACTTTATAAATAACTTAAATTAATCTAATACTAAGTTAAATTTTGTAAATTTCTATTTAAATAAATATAATATTGTAATGACATTATTAAATTGATTTAAGGATGTTTTTTTATATTTGGTTTGCAATATTGATTTCAATATGAAAAATTGTAGGTGGGAAATAGATGACTTCTGAATTATTAACTATGAACAAAGGAGCTGTTGCACTTGCAGCAGACAGTGCAGTCACAATCAATGGTAAAAAGGTTAGAAATGGTGTTGAAAAATTATTTAAATTATCCAATGATCTTCCAATGGGAATGATGATATTTGGTAATGCAAACTTTGACAATATTCCTATGGAGACACTAATCAAACAGTACTCTAAAAATGCTGACTTCAAAAGCCTTGAAAATATTGAAAACATTCAGGAAGACTTCTTGAAATATCTGGGCAGAGTAACTCCTCCATTTGACTTCAAAAAATCAATTGGTAATACTATTGGAGAATATGCTGATGAGCTAAAAGAAAAATTCAGCAATATTTCTGAAGAGGAATTTAATAAGTTCATTGATGAAATTGAAATCGATGATTCACTTGATTTTGTCAAATCACTTCCAGAATTTGGCCTGATTGACTCATTGATTGAAGATATTCTTCCTAATTTTGTTTTGGATAATGAAAAAGATGATTTAATCATTGTTTTAAAAATGAACTTCTTCATGAAAATGCTTTCATCATCAACAGGAGTTGTAATTGCAGGATTTAATGAAGAGGACTTGTTTCCATCATTCGTATCATTTGATTTGATAGTGAATAACTCTGGTGACATTGAAATTAAGTCTTTTAAGTCTGAAATTAATTATCCATTTGGAGTTATTGTTCCTTTTGCTCAAACAGATGTCATTGATACCTTTTTGACTGGTTCCAGCATTCTTTTAAAAAATGTTTTGAGTTATTATTTTTTTCATTTCATCAATAATTACACTGATTTAATCATTGAATCTATTAAATCCACTGATATTGATGAATCTTCTAAAAAAGAATGCATTAATCAAATTAATGGAATCAAATCATTTCATTCAGATACAACATCTAACTTCATTGAATTTTTCAATAATTGGGAAGATATAATTATGGGCCCAATATTGTCTGCAATAAATACTCTTCCAAAACAAGAACTTGCAGATTTGGCCTATTAATTAGTTAATATTACTTCATTAAGAAGAAAAATAGATTCGAACATTGATAGTGTGGGAGGTGATATTGCTGTAGCAATAATTACTAAAGGTGATGGGTTCATTTGGATGAACAAAATTAATAATGTGGATTTTAAGCTAAATCCGCATGTATTATATAGTAGTTGAAGTATAACTTAAATTAAGTATTGCTTACGAGGTGTTAAGTATGAATAAAGTTAGAGTTATTACAATTCCTGAAGATGCTGATGAAATTTATGATGAAGAATATTTCAAGCAATTAGGAATCAAAACAGCTGATAAATTAATTTATTATCTAAAGAAACGTTTAAATGATGAATGTGGTTATGATTTTGAATTATAATCATATTTCAATTAACTATTTTTTTATAATACTTTTTTTAAATATTAAAATATGAATATTCATATTGAAAATATTTTAAAGGATTTGGAAAAGGATAACTTTCAAGCTTATTTGCTTACACAATTCACTAATGTTGAATACATTTCAAATTACAAGCCAACAAGTTTTGCATTCTGCATAATACAGGAAAACCCAATTATTTATGCTTCAGGCATGGATATGGAATTGGCCAATCGGGATTCTTCAATTGAAGTTAAGGAATTCGAATCATTCGATGTAATGGTTGGTGAACTTAAAAAAGAGGGAATCAAAAACCTGGCAATAGAGCCAACATTGCCCTACAGCACATATGTCAGATTCAGGGATGATTTCACAATAGATTCAAAGAATTATATTGATGCTCAAAGAATGATTAAAACACCTGATGAAATTGAAAAAATCACCAAAGCAACTGAAATCGCTCAAAAATCATTTCTGCAATTGGATATATATAACAATGGGGGCAGTGAAAAGGAAGTGGCATTTGATCTTGTAAGATACATGATTGAAAACGGTGCAGAAAAGGAATCATTTGATACAATCGTAACAAGTGGTGCAAATTCAAGCCTGCCTCATGCAATTCCACAGGCAAAATCTTTGGAAGAACCAATACTGATTGATTGGGGAGCTATTTTTGAAGGGTACTGCTCTGACAATACTCGTACAATGGTTTATACTGAGTCACAACAGGAAATATGGAACATTGTTGCTGAATCACATGACAAGGCAATCAAGGCAATCAAACCTGGAATGAAATGCTGTGAAGTTGATAAAGTTGCCCGTGACATTATTTCCGATTATGGCTATGGCGATAAGTTCATCCACTCAACAGGCCATAGTCTTGGTTTGGACATTCATGAAACACCTGGTTTTTCTCTTCGAGATGAAACAATAATCAAAGAAGGTATGGTTATAACAGTGGAACCAGGAATATACTTGGAAGGGGAGTTCGGAGTTCGCCTGGAAGATACAGTTCACATTACAAAAAGGGGCAATGTCATCGGTGATTTGCCTTTAAATATCTAAAAAGGAATAAAAATGATTAATTGCTCGAGGAGCATTAATCATAATGTTAATGTTCATTGTTTGCTGGTAGGAATGGTATGATGGCTTCAGCTAATTTGCTGATTGGCATGGTTTGTATCCATACTTTTCCAGGTCCTTGCAGTCTTGCGAAGAACAATCCTTCACCGAACAGCATGTTTTTAGCGCCTTTGACTCTTTCAATGTCAAATTCAACGCTTTCTTCCATTGCTGCAATGTGTCCCGGATCAACTAATAATTTTTCTCCCGGCTGCAGATTATGTTCAATGACTTCTCCATCGACTTCCAAAAATAGTAATCCTGTTCCGCTGAATTTCTGAAGAATGAATCCTTCTCCACCAAATATTCCTGCACCCAGTTTTTTCCTGAAGTACATGTCAAGGTCAACTCCATCTTCTGCAGCCAAAAACGCATTTTTCTGCCCGATAATGGTATTGGATCCATTTAATCTGATTGGAATGATTTTTCCTGGTGTGCATGATGAAAATCCGATTTCCTGATTGTCTGATTGTGCAGTGAAGAAGTTCAAAAATATTGTATCACCAGACAATGCTCTTCCAATACCTTTAAGAAGACCGCCTCCAGTATTTGTATCCATTTTTATATCTGATGTCATATATGCCATTGCGCCAGTTTCGTTTTTCACGGTTTCGCCTTTTTGTAGTTTACAAACTACCATAGGAAATGCTCCGCCTTTTATTTCGTATTCCATTTATGTCACCATTTTAAGTTAGATATATGATAATATGTGCAGTTGATGTATATATAATTGATTTGCATTTTTTAATTTTTGTGTTGATATTAATCTTGTTTTTGCGTTGTAAAATTGATTTTGAAACTAACCGTTACTTTATATGTGTTAAAAAATAATATTATTTTATGAAATTTAAAATAATAAATGATTTAGCATTAGTTGTTGACAATATTGTTCCGAAAAAGTATTTATCAAAATTGCAGGAATTTTTACTGAGTGGAGCTATTTTTACAGATGTATCACAAGTTTTATCTGTACTTATAGTTTTTATATTATTTAGTGAAATTGTATTGGGACTAACAATTGCATATTTGAATCTTCCATTATCTCTTGTAATTGTTCCTTTATTTGTTGTTCCTGGACTATTTACATATGTTGTTGTTCAACAGGAAAAAAGATCACAGGAAATTGAACGAACTGCTCCTGACTTTTTAAGACAGCTTTCAAGCATGTTGCAAGTCGGATTAAGTTTTGAAAATGCAATGGAGGACATGTCACAGTATGGGGAGGGGCCAATGTATGATGAAATGAGGCGCACTATCATTGAAATTCGTATGGGTCGTAATTTCGATGAAGCATGGAGAGCGATGAGTAAACGTTTAAAATCACGGGAATTGGAGAGGATATTCGGCATAATATTGGATGGTCGCAGAAGCGGGTCAAGTATTTCCAAAGTATTGTCTGATGTTTCTGATGATTTGCGTGATTTGATGGCTCTTAAACGTGAAAGGCGTTCATCGGTTATGATGTCTGTAATGTTTCTTTTAATATCAGCTGTTGTTGCAACACCATTTTCAATTGGAATGGTAAGCGTTTATTCTGGTTTTATGCAGAGTTATGGCATGGATTCAGAGATTATCTTCACTGCTCCTGTTGTGGGAGAGTTGTATCTGATTATTCATTCGGTTTTGGTTGCATTTATAATTAGTATAATCATGTATGGGGATGTAAAAAAAGGAATTAAATTTTCTCTGCCACTGACTGTTTCATCATTTGGAATATTTTATTTTATTTCCACATTTGGTGGAAGCTTATTGATGGGGGGATTTTAATGGATAATAAAGGTCAGGCTTCAGCGGAATTAATTTTACTTATTGGTGGAATTTTTGTTGTAGTTTTACTGGTGATTTTTATGTATAAAAATTATATGGGTGATTTGAGTGGTGAAATCGAATCTGGTGAAGTAAATGTATTTAATAATGATTTGATAAGCATAACAAAATATTTCAAATAATCTGTGTTTTTGATAGTTATTTTTTTTAAATATGTTTAAATATTATTAGTAATATAATTTTAAATACTCATTTGAGTTTTTTTTTAAGTTATAAAACAAGGAGAAATTAAAATGGAATTAGGAGAAATTATTAGTGATGCATTAACATATCCATTAAACAACATTAAAGCATTAGTAATATATGTTATTTTGGGTATTATTTTAGGAATTGCAGTGGGTGGAACTGCTATTGGTGTGGCTACTGGTGTTGCACTTAAAAACCCTTTCACTGCAATTGGATCAGGTATTATCGGATTAATTATTGCATTAATCATTGGATTTGTTATTTCTGGTTATCAATTAGACATTGTAAAATTCGGTATTAACAGAGATGCTGGAAGTCCTGGAATCGACATTGTAAGACAATTTATTAACGGTGTAAAATTATTCGTTGTTCAAATTGTTTACTATATTATTCCAATCATTATCGGTGCTATTCTAGCATTGATTTTCCAACACTGGTTATCAGGATTAATAACAATTATATTATGCATAGTCTTTGCTTTAGCAGCATTCATGGCTCAATGCAGATTGGCAAAAACCGAAGATTTAGGTAATGCTTTAGCAATCGGTGAAGCTATTGGAGATATTTCAAGAGTAGGTATTGTTAAAGTTCTTTTATTCATTATATTAATATTCGTCATTGCATTCATTTTAGCATTGATTGTAGGTTTCATCTATCAATGGAATGGTACTGTCGGTGGAATATTGATGGGTATTTTAGGAGTTTACCTTACATTCTTTGTAGGTAGAGCTACTGGTTTATTATACTCTGATGTATAAATAAACCATTTTTTTCTTTTTTTAATATTATTTTTAATTGCAATTGATTGTTTTTCTGATTTAGTCTGGTTTTAATTGATTATGTGAAATTTATTTCATTTAAAGTCTCCAGAATTAAAATAGTTTTAAGGTGATGGTATTAGAGTTCAATTTAAAACTTTTGGAACAATCCAAATTGCAACGATTGAAATCAGACATGAGGTAATAATTGCCGGAGGATAAGCAAGATATCCAATTATCATACCTATTGAAACCAAGACAATTGTCATCATGAAAATGTAATCTTTTTCTAAAACAACCTGTAGTGCAATGTTTCCAGGATCTGATTCCTTTAAGAATTTTGAAATCAGTTTTGAAAGGATTGCAGTTGCAATATAACTTAATCCATAAAAGAATTGTGGTAGGAATAAATTGAAGTTCTCAGCAACAAATGTTGTTAAATAAGGAAGCAAAGACATTATGAATAATGATAAACCCATACTCCAAATGACTTTCCAGTCAATCCTATTCACGATGCTGAATAGGTTATTGTTAAAATTCCAAAAGTTAAACACGACAATAAAACTTATTGCATAAATTATAAATTCATATTTTAACTCCAATAAGGATTCCCAACTACCTGTTGATGCAAGAGGAATTTCCAAAACGATAATTGTAATGATGATTGCAAGAATTGCATCAATCAATGCTTCAAATCTCTCAGTTTCCACAGCCACCACCTCTGTTGATTCTAGCTATAATAATCCATAATATAACGGAAATCATACATGCAGCATAAATTCCAGGAATAAAAACAGTATATGTTAATACGAATCCGAGGATTAGTACAATGAAGGGTATAAATACTTGACGTGAATTGTAAGAAGACTCCTGCAATTCTTTATTATAAGGATTGCTTTTGTAAACTGCCCAAACACCGAGATTATATGTAATGTTTGTTGCTATAAATATCACTCCAAACATTGTTTCGGCAGGTATTGAATAAACATTATTTGCAAGCCAAATAGTAAAGTAAGGCAATAATGAAATGATAAATGTCATAACTCCATTAATCCAAACCACTTTATTGTCAATGGTGTCAATCAACTGGAAAAGATTGTGGTTATTATACCAAATATTGAATAATACTAAAAAACTGATAAAATATGCTATGTACATGGTTTTTAAACTCCAAAGTCCCATTAATGTAGGTTCTGTTGGTTGGGGAATTTTTAAAACCAAAACAGTCATGATAATAGCTATTATAGCATCAATAAATGTTTCAAATCTACTTGTTTCCATATGGGAATATTTATAATTTTTAATATAAAATATTAATTAAATGGTGATAAAATGGATATGTTGATTGGCGGAAAGAATATTTCAGGCGATGATTTACTTGAAGTTAAAAACCCTTATAATGGTGAGGTAATTGATACAATTCCTATTGCGCACAGGCAAACTGCACAGTTGGCAATTGATGAGGCAAATAATGCTAAAGAAAGTTTAGTTGAAATGTCAGCTTTTAAGGTATCCAATAAGTTATTCAATGTGGTGGATAAATTAAAAGAAAAACGTGAGGAATTTGCAGAGCTGCTGACATTGGAGGTTGGAAAACCAATAAATGAATCACTTGTTGAACTGGACAGATCAATAGAAACACTAAAGCTTGCAGCTGAAGAGGCAAAAAGAATTTATGGTGAAAGTGTGCCATTGGATGCAGGATTAAACGGTAAGGGATTTTTTGCATTCACACAACGATTGCCTTTGGGTGTAGTTGCAGCAATTACTCCCTTCAACTATCCCTTAAACCTGACAATCCATAAAATAGCGCCTGCAATAGCATGCAAAAACACAGTTATTGTAAAACCTCCAACAGAGGCACCATTGACAGTAATGAAATTCTGTCATTTATTGAATGAGGAGTTTCCGGATGGTGTTGTTAATGTAGTGACAGGATATGGTTCTGAAATTGGAGATTATTTGGTTTGTTCTCCTGAAATTGATAAAATTTCATTTACCGGAAGCGTAACTACAGGGTTGATGATTTCACAAAAGGCAGGAATGAAAAAAGTCACACTTGAACTTGGTGGAAACGATCCAATGGTTGTCCTAAATGATGCCGACATTGATAAAGCAGTTAAAGGAGTAATTAATGGAGCATTTTTAAATGCTGGTCAGGTTTGTATGGGCGTAAAACGTATAATTGTTGAAAATGGAATCGCCGATGAGTTTGCAGAAAAACTGGTTACTGCAACTGAGAAATTGGTAATGGGAAATCCATTAGATGCCAAAACAACTCTTGGCACATTAATATCTGAAAATGCCAGTCGCCAAGTTGAAGAGACAGTCAACAATGCAGTCCGTGACGGTGCAAGAATATTGACTGGGGCAAAGCGTGAAGGTGCGTTCTATGCTGCAACAGTAATTGATGATGTCACATCGGAAATGGATATGGTTGTAAGGGAAACATTTGGACCTGTGGCACCAATAATAAGGGTCAAAGATGTTGAAGAGGCTATAAAAGTTGCCAATGATACAGAATATGGTCTTCAGGCAGGAGTATTTACAGAAAGCTACTCCAATGCAATGAAATGTGCTCAAGAAATCGAGGCAGGAACTGTATTTATAAATAAGCAGTCAACATTCAGAACAGATAACATGCCATTCGGGGGATTTAAAAACAGTGGTGTTGGAAAAGAAGGAATAAAATATGCTGTAGAGGAAATGACAAAAACAAAGTTAATCGGATTAAATTTAAGATAAAATAGCTAATTTAGCTATTTTAAATAATTTTCAACGAGGTTACGAGTTTCATTAAGGGATTCCATTGGTATGCCTTTTGGCATTTTGCCAAGTTCGCCGTCAACCTCTTTGAGAATGTTTCCATTCATTCCGAGAAACATTCCTTCACTGACAATATCACTGAATGCCTGTGGTGGCAATAGGGATACTCCCACTTTATTGTCATCTTTAACATTCATATCATTGGTTACAACTGTTATTGCACGTTTTCCAAGATTCACGTTACAAAGCATTAATTTATCATTTTTAGGATGCTGTGTGACACTCATCACTTCGCCCACCTTAATGTCTACTCCAATGATTGGATCATTAATTGGTCCTAAAGCAAGCCTGTCTTTTAAGCCCAGAATGGTATCTAGGAAAAATCTTACTTTTGCAATATTTTCCTGGGTTTTTTCACGGTCTTCTTTTGGAGCATTGCTTAAGAATTTTTTATTCCAGTCATCTCCACCTAAATATTCAATGATTTTTTCTGCTTTCTCAATGAGTGCAGCAACATCGGGAGAGTTGACTAATTCATCTCCTTCAAGATAAGAATAAGTTAATGATTGAAAGTCACTATTCATTTGCTTTCCCATATCAATTGCTTGTTTTTTATTCCAACTTCCTCTAAAAGAAGCTGTTGGAATGAGATTCATATAATTTTCTCTTGCTTTGCTTGCTACTAAAATCCTATAATCTTTTGTTGTATCCCACATTTAAAGTCCTCTTTTAAGTCTAATTTATATTTTTATTTTAGAATTTAATAAGTTTTTTGCAAATAAGACAGTTTATAACTTTAAAAAACATAAAGTATTTATATTAACAATTAAATAAAATAATACATATTTATTTAATTATTAATTTATTTACTTGGGTGTAAACATGGTAGAAGTTTCAAAATTACGCAGTTTAGATATTTATACCAACACAGGACACTATGTTGGTCGTGTAGAAGATGTTATTTTAAATATTAGGTTAGGAACTATTTCAAAATTACAAGTTAGAGCTATTGAACAACAACCAAAACCTGCTGGATTTGTTAACTCATTTTTAGGAAGCATTCGTGGAGAAATGCCTGAAGATAATAACATGAGATCTTTCCAAAGTGATTTATTAACAGTTGATTTTGATAAAGTTCAAGCTATCGGGGACATTATGTTAATTAATCCTAGAGATATGAAAAAAGTTACTCCTGAACCACAAATCCCTGAAGTAGCTGCTCCTAAACCAGAAACTCCTCAACCACAAGGCGAAACTCAAAGCCAATTTGAAACTGAAAGATTATAATTAATCTTTCCTACAATTCTTTTTTTATAACTTTTTTTATGTGATACTATGAAAGTAGGTATTATAGGCTGTGGAGCTATTGCTAACATTATTACAACCAGCATAGTTCCTGAAGAAAACGATATTGAAATTGCATATTTTTTTGATAAGGATATTGAAAGAGCTGAAAATTTAGCAAGTTTGGCTGATGGAGTTGCAGTGCTTGACTTTGATGACATGTTGTATAAGGTTGACTTGATATTGGAATGTGCTGCGCCAGTGTCTGTTAAAGAATATGCTCCAAAAGTATTGTCTCATGGAATTGATATGATTGTAATGAGTATTGGTGCATTAATGGATAATGAATTTTATAAAGAACTGGAATCATTGGCTAAACAGAATAATGCTAAGATACACTTGCCTTCTGGAGCAATTGTCGGTTTGGATGGAATTAAGGCTGTTGCCAAATTCGGTCTTAAGGAAGTGAGTCTTGTTACAAGAAAATCACCAAAATCATTAGGCAAAGACATCGACAGTGAAGAAGTGCTATTTGAAGGTAAAGCTTCTCAGGCCGTTAAGGAATTTCCATTAAACATAAATGTGGCTGCAACAATAAGCATTGCATGTCAAAAGGACATTGATGTTAAAATTATAGTTGATCCAAATGTTGATAGAAATGTGCATGAAATCACAGCTAAAGGGGACTTTGGTGAGTTTAAAACAACTACTATGAATTATCCTTGTGCAGCTAATCCTAAAACAAGCATGTTGGCGGCACTTTCAGCTATTCGTTTGCTTAAAAGTTTCAATGAAACCATTAGTGTGGGAATGTAATGAAGGATTTTGAAGTTTATTCATCTCTAAAAGTTCCAAAAAACTCTAAAATCATCGTTAGACTGGATGGTAGAGCATTTCATAAATTAGCTCGTGATTTGGATTTGATTAAACCTTATGATGAAAGATTTTATCAGGTTATGGCTAAAGTTTGTGAGGATTTATTCAAAGAATTCTCCCCGTTATTTGCATACACTTTTTCAGATGAGATAAGCTTGCTTTTCGATAAACTGCCCTTTGATGGCAGAATTGAAAAACTTAACTCTGTAATAGCTAGTTTTACAGCTAGTTCATTTGTAATTAATTATAATGTTAGTTTTAGGAAACCTCCAGCATTTGACTCAAGAATTATTCCAATTGCTGAGGAGGATATTTTGAAATATTTCAAATGGAGGCAGGATGAATCCTGGAGAAATTGTGTCAACTCATATGGGATTTCATACCTCAAAAACAACTATTCAAATTCTGAAGCTAACGATAAAATAAATGGCATGAAACTAAATGAAATTCACGAATTATTGTTTGAAAATAACATTAACTTAAATGATATTGAAACTTATAAAAAACGTGGAATAGGAATATATAGGAAGAATAAAAAAATCGAAGGTTTTAATAAAAAAGAAAATAAAAACCAGATATCCTACCGCAGTCATGTTTACATAGATTGGGAACTTCCAATATTCAATGAGAAATTCTTCAGAGAAATTAAGGTGATAAAATGAGTTTTATATCAAAACTATTCGGAAACAATGATGAGGAATTTAGTGAAGTCAGGGTTGACCGTGAGGTTCTTGAATCCGTAATCTATTACTCTAAAAAGGCATACCCAAATGAATTTTTGGCATTTTTCGATGGTGAGATAAAGGATAAAATTCTTTACATCACCGGTTTGATATTTGTTCCTGGTGAAACTTGTGAAACCGGAGCTGTAGTTCACACTGAGATGATTCCGATGAATACAAAATATTGGGGATCTGTGCACTCACACCCAGGACCAAGTGCAAGGCCATCAGATGCAGATTTAATGACATTTTCAAAAAATGGATATTTTCACATGATTGTATGCTTGCCTTATTCTTTACAAACATTTAAATCATATGATCGTCATGGAAATCCAATGGATTATACAGTTGGAGATTATGGATATTTAAATGAGAATAATCCAGATGAATTTTTTGACGAAAATGATGTCGTCACGGATAGTGATGATTTTAAACCTGGTTTTTTTGATGAAGAAGATGATGAATTCTTCAAGACTCTTGATGAGGAAAGGGTAAATCACTATGAAGAATATGAAAAAAGCCATAAACTTAACAATCCATCATCAAATCAAATAGATATAATGTCTAACACCCAATTGCCTCACCAAGTAATTAGGATTGAACTTAATCCTGATGGTAGTGTTAAAAAAATAAGTAAAAATAAAAAATAAAAAACAATTATGGTGAAAATTGTTTTTTAATTATAATTCTAATCCAATAGCTTCATAAACATTATCTAAAGCTTGAATTTCTTTAATAACATCTTTTGGAATTTCTTTATCTAAGGTCAAGACCATAATTGCTCTGCCGCCTTTTTCATCTCTTCCAACTTGCATAATTCCGATGTTGACGTTATGTTCTCCTAATTTGGTTCCAATTTTACCAATGCTTCCTGGAACATCTTCATATTTGGCAATGAACATGTGTCCTTCAGGAATGACATCTACCCAATATCCATTTACTTTTAAAATTCTTGCTTCATGTAAGTGAGTACCTTCAGCTGAGAAAACATCACTTTCACTTTTTGCAATAACTTTAATTAATGATTCATATCCTTTTGCATTGTCTTTTCTACCTTCAGTAATGCTGATTCCTCTGTCTTTAGCAACAAGGGAAGCATTTACTGCATTTACAGGTGAACTTAGGAATGGGTTAACAGCACCTTGGATAACGGTTCTTGTTAAAATTTCAAGATTGTCTATTTCAGCTAATTCTCCACTGTAAATAATTTCGATTTCTTGGATTTTACCGTTTACAGCTTGTGAGATGAAACTACCTAATTTTTCACATAATTCCATGTATGGAGCTAATTCTTGGTAAGTGTTATTGTCAATACGTGGCATGTTTAAAACATTTTTAGGGTTGTTTCCTTTAATTAATTCAATGATTTCATCAGCTACAATAATAGCTGCATCTCTTTGTGCTTCTTTGGTTGAAGCAGCAATGTGGGGTGTTAATACGATATTGTCTAACTCAAATAATTTTGAATCAGCTGCAGGTGGCTCTTCTTCATATACATCTAATGCAGCACCGCCAATTTTATTATTTACTAATGCATCATACAATGCTTCTTCATCAATAATTCCACCACGAGCACAGTTTACGATGTATGCTGTGTCTTTCATGATTTCAAACTGTTCAGTGGAAATTGAATGTTCAGTTTCCGGAGTTAATGGAACATGTATTGTAATAAAATCAGCGTTTTTAAGTACAGTGTCTAAGTCAGTTAATTCAACGCCCATTTGTTTTGCAACTTCTTCAGGCAAGTATGGGTCATATGCCATTGCATCCATTCCAAATGCTTTACATCTGTTAACCACTTGGGAACCGATTCTTCCCATACCAATTACACCAAGAGTTTTGTTTCTTAGTTCAACTCCCATGAATTGTTTTTTCTCCCATTTGCCTTCTTTAACGGATTTATCAGCAATTGAAATTTTACGGGCCATGCTTAAGATTAAACCCATAGTATGTTCAGCTACAGTAACTGAAGTTGATTCTGGAGAGTTTACAACCATAATACCTTTTTCAGTTGCTGCATCGAGGTCGATGTTGTCTACTCCAACACCTGCTCTGGCAATTATTTGCAAATTGTCTGCTTTTTCAATAATGTCTGCAGTTAATTTTGTCCGACTTCTTACAATGATTCCATTGTATTCATTTATGGTATTTGCTAATTCTTCAGGAGTAATTTCAGTATCTACTACGACATCTGCTACTTCCTTTAAATTTTCAATACCTTTTTCGTTAATAGCATCAGCAATAAGTACTTTCATATTTTCACCATAATTTCAAAATATTTAATCATAAATATTACTTAAAAATATGTTTTTTATTATATTTAAATCATAAGTTAATTTTGAGTTTTTGATAAATTTATATAATTTTGTAATTAATAGTATATTGATAACTGGTTTAGGTGAAAAATATGGTATCTGTAAATGAGTTTCCAATATCTACTGCAAATGACATTCCTGGATTTAGGGTTGTTGAAACAAAAGGATTTATATATGGTTTAACTGTTAGAAGTAGGGGTGCCGGAGGTCAAATCGGTGCAGGAATCAAATCTCTTTTCGGTGGTGAAATTACACAATATGTTAAAATGATGGAAGAGTCTCGTGAAGAGGCTTTGCAAAGAGCAATTGATCATGCAAAAGAGTTAGGGGCTAATGGTATTGTTGCAATCAGATTTGACTCAAATGAAATCTCCGATGTGATGCAGGAAATATTGGTTTATGGAACTGCTGTTGTAGTTGAAAAAGAGTAGTGATAAAATGTTTTTTGAGGATTTGAAATATAAACAAAGAGAAATTCCGCAATGCATTTTGGGCTATGGGCCATTTATGGCAGAACTTTATTATGGGCACAGATCAAGATTATATTTGGATGATTTATATAATGATCCTCAAAATGCAGCTGAAGTCATCATTGAATCATACAATCAGGGTGTAAGGGCAATTAACTTAGTCAATGATTCTAATTTGCTTGAAGCTTATGACATCGCTTGTGATGCAGGATGTGAGATGAAAGTGATTGCAACCATTGGTAAAAGTGATGTTGACTATTTAAATCCCAATTATGAGATTGCAAAAGAAGCGGATTGGGATGAAGACATTGAACTGTTCAGCCAATATGACTGTCCATTGATGCTTGTTGATGAATTCATAACCGATGCATATGATTGGAGATTAACCTCAAAAATATTGGCCAGGATTAATGATAGCGGTTCTTTGTCTGGCCTTGTTACTGCATTTCCATCAAGAACTTCAGATTTGCTTGCAGATAATTTGGATATGGATTTATTTGATTTTTATATGATTCCATATAACAGTTTATCTTATATGATGGATATCAGTGCATTCAATGCTTCTCAAAGACAGGAATTCATTGATAAAATTAAAAGTTTAAATAAAAAGATAATAGCTACCAGAATATTGGCAGCCGGTGTTTTAAAACCAAAAGAGGCGTTTACATTTTATAAAAATGTCGATTTTGTAGATGCGATATGTATGGGTGTTGCAAAAGTTAGTGAAGCTCGTGAAGACTTTGAATTGTTAAAGGAATATTAAAGTTTCACTACTTCATATTTGTCAAATGGTATGTGACCCTCTGCTTCAAGGGACTGATTAAGGTCAGCTAATCCATTGATTAAATCTTTTATATTTTTATTTGATGGTTTTTTGCCTGTAATCTGCAGGTATTGTCTTGGGGATATTTCACATAATTCGCATTCAAAATTGCAGCATCTGTCCTTTTCTTCGCAGCCATATCCTTCCTGAGCTTCATCAGTTCCAATGACTATGTCGTCAAGAATTCTGGATACTCTTTCATCTGAAGCAAACATTGCTATTTTTTGGGTTTTTCCGCAAATTCCAATAGCTTTCTGACCCTTAAAGTTACAAACCCATTTAATTGGATGATTTTCCATATCTGTTATTTGCAAGTTTTCCATATTATCACTCTAATTTTCCTTTCTCTCTTTAATCATCTTTAGTAATTCTTTTGAATTTTCAAACTCTTTCAGTTCCCATGATTTAATTACTGGAACGCTGCCTATTGATTCTTTAATTTTCTCGTTATTTATGATAAAAACAGGTTCTGAAGTCGTAACCATCGATAAATCTTTTAGAGGGATTGCCATTCTTTTTAAAGTTTTTTCACTTCTGTTTTTCTCAACATTTGCCATTAGTGGTGAATGTTTGTCAGAAGTTTTCATTTTAGCTACTGCATCAAATGGACTTTTATTTGTGGATATTACTCCATATCCGAGTTTTGATAAATCATTAACGTCATCTGAATATTCAATGTCCTCTTTTTTTGGCTGTTTTAATAAGTCAATATCAAGTGTCACTTTGGTATTTAGAATCTCCTCAAGAATCATTGCAGTTTCAGTATTTGCACGAACAATTCCATTTTCATATTTATACATTGTAGCACGAGATACATGAGCTAAACTTGCCAAGTCCTTAAGTGACATGGAATATTCTTCACGGTATTGCTTTATGACATTGCCGTCAATTTTAACGAAGTATCCTCCCCTGTCGGCTAAAATTTCAGGATACTCTCCATATAAAATCATGCTTTTCAATGTTTCAAAGCCGATTGCCGGAATATCGTATCTTTCATATATCACTCCATCTTCCAAATACCCGTTTCTTGATTTTTCACCAATTATTATTGGAGAAGCTAAGAAAATATTGGCTAGCTGTTTCATTTCATGTGCATTATGTTCATTAATGCTGTCAATGTTTAGAAATGTTTTTAGGAGTAATATCTGTAAGTTTTTTCTTGCCACAATATCAAATGAGCCCTGATCATAAATGTCGGATGTTTTATAACCTTGGGAGTTCAATAAATTTTCGATATTGTGTAGCATTTGGCTTCGGGTTAACATTTTCAATACCTCTGTTAAACTATATATTATCCTAACATTAATATATTTTAGTAGGTGATTTCAATTAAGTATTTACATATAGGAATAGATGATACGGATTCTCCGGATGGAATGTGTACAACTTATCTTGCAAGTCAAATCATTAATAAATTTAAGGAAAATGGAATTGATTTAGTGGAATATCCCAGATTGATTAGACTAAACCCTTTTGCCCGCCATAAGACTCGTGGAAATGGTGGTGTAGCTTTAAAAATATTGAATGATGATAATGCCAGTTTGGCAAAAAGCATTGTTTTAGATGAAGTTGAAAAGCTGTCAATGTTTGACTGTGACAATACTAATCCGGGTGTTATCTTTTATGATGGCGAAATCACTCCTGAAATGGAAAAATATGCATTTAGGGCAATTTATGAGTTTATAACTATTGATGAGGCTGAGAAATTTGGAAAATCTGTCGATTGTGAAATTCATAAATTCAAAAAGGGAAGGGGAATCATAGGTTCAATCGCTTCAATCAGCTTGCCTTTAAGTGATTATACATATGAATTGCTTGCTTACAGGGCTCCTGAAAACTTCGGAACCCCTAGAAGGATAGATTATGAATCTGTTTATGAGATGGATAGGCAAACCTTTCCTGATACATTTGAAAATATTGATTATTCTGAGAATTATATTGCTATTGAGCCAAAAACACCTTGCCCTGTATTATATGGAATCAGATCAAACAATGTAGAGTCATTGAAAATTGCTCAGGACATTGTTACAGCATCAGAACCAATTGATGATTGGTGCATTTTCAAAACAAACCAGCATACCGATATGCATATCCAGGAAGCATCTAGGATTTCTGACATGAAGCAGTTCGGATGTTACTGTGTTGAAGGTGAAGTGAAAAACAAACCTACGATAATTGATGGAGGGCATATGTTTTTCTATATTCAAGATGGCTCGGGCGAGATTGAATGCGGAGCATATGAACCTACTAAAAACTTCAGAAAAACGGTTTCTCATTTACTGCCTGGTGATGTTATAAAGGTTTATGGTGGAATCGGTGAGCAGAATACCTTCAATATTGAGAAATTCCAGGTAATTAGATTAACTGATGTTGAGTATAGAAATCCTGTTTGTGAATGTGGAAAAAGAATGACTTCTGCCGGAAAAAACAAGGGTTTCAAATGTAAAAAGTGCGGCAGGAAAATAGACTCAGATGAAAAAGTTCCTATTAAAATTAAACGTAATTTAAAAAATGCTCAATTTTATGAAACACCTGTTTCTGCAAGAAGACATTTGTCAAAACCTATTTGTCGAATGTTTAAATCTTAGTTTTTTTCATATTTTGTGAAAATTATTACTATTTTTTATTCTCTTTTTGTGAATTTTTGAGAATTAAATGCTATTAATTTATATAATATGTTTTGAGAAAATATTAAATATATTATACATTTTGATATTTTATCATGAATGTGGGGAGTGGATTATTATTCCGGATAAAAGTTCAGATACTCAAGTGGAACATATTTATAGGGAAAAGACGGATAAGCGTATTTTGAAGAAAAATCCGTGGAGAGATTATAGATTACACTTTACTGTACTTGTTTTAGTCATAATTGCTGAAATGATTGGTACAATTGAAATTCCACTCACTAAAGATGTTTCCATCACAATAATGCCTTTAATATATACCATTATCTTAGGACTTGTTTTTTACTTGGCAAAACCAATAAAATGGATTCAAAGAAAACAAGCAAGAATTGCTGAAGGGGCAATGATGCTTTTCATTGGTGTTTTAATCGCAAAACTTGCTGTTTCAAGTGGTCAGTCTATTGGTTTGATATTTGATATGGGTCCCGCTCTGATATTGCAGGAACTTGGGCACCTAGCAACCCTATTGGTTCTTCCTATAGCATTATTGCTTGGATTTAAAAAAGAAGCTATTGGTATGACAAATTCCATTGGTAGGGAACCAAACGTTGCAGTTGTAGTGGATAAATATGGATTTAACTCTCCTGAATCAAGAGGGGTATTTGCAATATTTATTATAGGTACTGTAATTGGTACAATATTTATAAGTTTCTTGGTAACATTTTCATTATCATTTTTACCACTTCATCCATATGCATTTGCTATGGCAAGTGGTGTGGGCAGTGCAAGTATGAATGCAGCGGCAATTGGTCCGACTCTTGCAGCATTTCCTGGAATGGAAACACAGATTGAAGCATTTGCCGGATTCAGTAATTTATTATCATTCTGTGTTGGAATATATATTGTGATTTTCGTTGCACTTCCATTAACTGAAAAAATGTATAATTGGCTAGAGCCTAAAATTGGAAGAGATTCCTTATTGCATAAAAAGGAGGATGACTAAATGCCTGAGTTGATTGATGGATCTGAAAATGTAACCGTTCACGGAATTTTAAATTGGATATTTCTATTGGCGATATTTTCAATCATAACTGTAATAGGTAATTATTTAGGTTATCATCATCCTATGGAAGGGTCACTTGTTGGAATGGCAATACTGTCCATTATCACACTTTTAGGTGTGTGGATGGAAAGATACTTGCCGTTGAATGTCTCTTCAATTCTTTATATCAGTGTAATGGGTATTGTTTTAGCATTTCCAGGTATGCCTACTTCCGATTTCGTTTTGCATTACGTTTCCCAAGTTGAATTGTTATCCATAGTGACTGTATTTTTAGCATATGTCGGTATTGGAATGGGTAAAAGTTGGGATGAATTTAAAGCATTAGGCTGGAAAGCAATTGTAATAACTGTACTTGTTATTGCAGCAACATATTATGGTGCAGCTATTGTAGCGCACATTGTTTTGGTCCTGACTGGTGTTCCGGCAGTATAATTTTCCCATTATGAAAAATTGTTCAGACTTATAACTGAACTATTTTAATACTACTTTTTACAAATAGTTAAATGATGTTTTTACAAAATATTTCTAAATTTATTTCAAACTATCGCTATGAACAAGCTACCATAGAGTCTATAACTACTGTAAAGGCAGCATTTTTAGACTATTTTGGAGTTACTTACAGAGGAATTAATGAGGATGCTCCAAAGATAGCTTGCAACACCATTGAGGAAATATTTCATGGAAACTTGAATTTAAATCTAAATGCATCCATTATTGGAACCAAACTCAAATCAGATGTTTTGCATGCTGCTTTAATCAATGGAATCTCAGCACATGTGCTGGAACTTGATGACGGTCACAGAGGCGCTCAGATTCATTTAGGTTCAGTAATATTTTCCACTGCTTTAGCCATTTCAGAAAGCCATGACCTGACTGGAAAAGAATTCTTAGAATCTGTTATGGTGGGTTATGAAGTGGGAATTCTTTTAGGTAAACTCGTCAATCCTGAACACAGAAACAAAGGATTTCACACAACAGGTACAATAGGTACTTTCATAGCTGGAGCAGTTGCTTCCAAACTTCTTAAATTGGATGAAAACCAAACATTGAATGCATTGGGCCTATGTGGAACTCAGGCTGCAGGACTTTTGGAATCCGACCATGGTGGAAGTATGGGAAAATCTTTACATGTTGGAAAAGCGGTTTACAATGGAATCATATCTGCATATCTTGCAAGAAATGGTTTTACTGGTAGTCCAACTATTTTTGAAGGTGATGAAGGATTTTTAAAAGCAATGGTTATTGATGATGAAGATTATAATCATGAGGATTTCTCTTTTGAAAATGCCCTGAAAAATGTTGGAAAAGTTCATGTTAGAGATATCTACTTTAAAAAATATCCATTTTGCAGGCACCTGCATTCTTCAATTGACACTGCATTAAAACTTAAAGCTAGTATTGGTGAGGAATATGACCACATTCAAAATGTAGCCATTAAAACCTATGGGGTAGCTTCAGAGCATAACAATTTCAATCCGAAAAATATTGAAGAGTTAAGGCAGAGTCTTCCATATGCTGTTGCAATTTCGTTAGTTGTTGGAGAGGTAAGCGTTGATGAAATTAATCTGTTGATTGAATATGGTCTTTTGGATAATTATTCCACTGTTGATAAGGTTAACAGCATAAAAAATATTGTAAACAGCATGATTATTGTCAAAGATGATAAACTTGATGAATTATATCCCGATAAAAGACCATCTAATGTAATTATAAAATTAGATGAAAGCTTTAGAAATGGAGTATTTCAAAATATCACTTTCCTTCCAAAGGGCGATTTTGAAAATCCGTTCCAATTAAGAGAGTTAATAGATAAATTCAAAGCTTTAAATCCGCAATATGATATAAATAATTTAACTGTTATTGATTCTCTTGAAGAATATAATATGAAATATGTTGTTCGCAAATTAAATGAGTAGATATTATGGAAAATACAAAAAAATTCCTTAAAAAAATAGGTATTGAAGAAGTTTCTTCAGACTACATTTCAAATAAACGTTTTGATGATGGAGGGCAGTTTCGTTTTGAAGTTCCTGGAATTCAGTCTCCAAAAACAATGAAAGCACTCCTTGAGGAAGCTGATAAAAACGATATTTTCATTCATCGTGTAACTCAAACCAAAGGAATCATGATGCTGGCAGATGAAGAAATCCAGGACATGGTTGACTTGGCTAAAAGCTATGGATGTGAGTTGTTTTTGTCAGTTGGTCCAAGAGCGACATATGATACTTCCGCAACTGTTCATACAAAGGAAGGAAGTAGAATAGGCTACAGATTAAGAGGTTATGACAATCTAGTTTATGCAATTGAAGATGTAAAAAGAGCATGTAAACTTGGAGTTCGAGGGATATTGCTATATGATGAAGGTCTGCTTTGGATTTTAAATCAGATGAGGGAAAATGGTGAAATCCCTAAAACTGTTCATTTTAAATTGTCTGCTCATGCAGGTCATTCCAATCCTGCTTCTGCAAAGTTACTTGAAGCTCAAGGTTTGGATTCACTAAATCCTGTAAGGGATTTACAGATTAATATGATTGCATCTATTCGAAATGCAACTGATATGGCATTGGATTTACATACTGAAAATCCGAAATCCACTGGAGGATTTATCAGACATTATGAAGTTCCAAAATTTATCAAAGTTGCATCTCCAGTTTATTTAAAAACAGGTGGATCTGTTGCAGCTAATCATAACTGGGATACAACAGAATCCGAAGCAAGAGCCCGCATAAAACAAGTCAAACTTGTTAAAAGAATGATTGATGAGTATTGTCCGGAAGCAATTGTTTCACCTCGTAAATCTGGCGATTTGGCAATTCCTGAGTGATTTTATGGATATTGTAAATGAAATTTCTAAAACCATTATTACGGCTTCAACCAATCTTTCAGATGATAAACTGCGTGCTTTAAAATATGCAATCAGCATTGAAGATAATGAAAATGCTCGTTGGGCTTTAGAACAGATTCTTGAAAATTATCTGGTTGCACAAAAAATTAAATTTCCTTTATGTGATGATACAGGAATTCCTCATGTAATAATCGAGATGGGAGAAAACAGACAAATCGATGGAAAATTATTAAATCAGATTCATGAAGGTATTGCTTCAGGTTTGAATAATCTTCCTGCAAGACCTATGGCTGTAAAAGGTAATTTCAAAGAAAAAATTGAGCAAAGCCAAGGTTTATATGACTCTCCAGGAAAACTGTCTCCACCATCCATTTTAATAGATTCTGTTAATGACGAATCAACATATAAAAGGGATATTGATTCTGATACATTAAATATCCATTTTTTACTTGAAGGTGGAGGGCCTGAAATCAGGGCAAAAACTTTAAGGGTTTATCATAAGCGCTCTTTTGAAAATGTAATAAATACTGCCTGTGAATGGTTGGAATCATCGCTTAAAATGTTGGGATGCACTCCTTCAATACCTTCTATAGGTATTGGGAGAACACATTATGAGGCAACTTCGCTATTGCTTAAATCAATTGCCTATGGTAACTTGGACAAGCAGAATCAGTATGAAAAAGACATCACAGACAGATTGAACATTTCTGGAATTGGCCCTCTTGGATTTGGTGGAAAAACAACTGTGTTGGGATGTTATTTAAATATAGGAAATCAAAGGGCAAGTGGAGTTAGGATAGTTTCTATCAGGCCGTCTTGCTTTGTTGAACCGAGAGTGGCAACACTTAAATTGTAATAACTAATATAATATTTAATAATTAACGATATCAAGGTTTAAAAAAAATGCAAGAAAATAATTTTAAAGTTAATCCAAAGTCTTTAAAAACTGCGGTTACCCGAGTTGAAAAAGATAAGATTGTAACTCGAGGATATAATCAAAAAGACTTGATTGAAAAAATCAGATATAGTGACATGGTTTTTTTACTTTTAAAAGGAAGATTGCCTTCAATTAAGGAAAGTAAAATTTTTAACTATGTTTTAGTTTCATTCTGTGATCATGGTGTCACACCGCCCAGCACTCAGACTGCCAGATTGATTACTTCATCTGGTTCACCAATAAACTCTGCAATAGCTGGTGCATTACTTTCTTTTGGAAATAAACATGCTGGAGCTATAGAAAAGTCAATGGAATTGTTTCAATCCAAAATCGGTTCCATTCATTTAATCAATGATTCTGACATTGACAATAAACAGATTGCAGGTTTGGCAATTGAGATTTATAATGAGTATATAGTGAAGGGTAAGAAAATACCTGGTTTTGGTCATAGATATCATGATATTGACCCAAGAGCAGATAAATTAATGGAAATTGCAATTAATAAAGGATATATTGGTCCTCATATTAAACTGGCATTGGCCTTGCAGGATTTGGTATATGATAAAAAACATATTAAACTAAATGTTGACGGAGCAAATGCAGCAATATTGTCTGATTTAGGATTTGATCCCGAACTCGGATTGGGCATATTCATGATTGGCAGACTTCCAGGTTTAATTGCTCACAGTCATGAAGAAAGAATGGATGAAGAAGAATTTAGAAGATTTTGCGACCTTGATAATGTTGAATATATGGGATGATAAAATGGAATTTATAGATGTAATTAATGAAAGATACAGTGTAAGAGGATACTTGGATAAGGAAGTTGAAAAGGAAAAATTGGATTATGTGCTAAATGCAGCAACTATTGCACCGACAGGTGTTAACGCACAGCCGTTTAAAGTTTATGTAATAGATACCAAAAAGTATAAAGATGAATTGTCTGAAATTTACGGAGCTAAATGGTTTGTTGAAGCACCATATGTGTTGTGTGTAGTTGCAGTTATAAATGAGGCATGGACAAGGCCTTGGGATCAAAAAAATATAGCTGACATCGATGCAACAATAGTTATGGACCATATGATTCTTGCAGCGGCAGATGTTGGTCTTGGAACTTGTTACATTGGTGCATTCAAGAAGTATAAAGCTCATGAGTTTTTAGATTTAAAAGAAAATGAGGAAGCAGTTCTTTTCTCTCCATTGGGCTATGGAAATGCTGAGCCAAGGGAAACTCCAAGAAAACAATTAGATGAATTTGTAGTTTACAAAGATTAAAATGAGTTTATATATTTTAAGTGCAGATAATTCCAAGCAAATGGATAAACTGGAAAAAGATTTGTCTGAAAATAAATTCAAGACACTTGAAAAACAGGATAACTATATTTTGATGAAAAAAAGAAGGTACGGAAATCTTTTAATACATGCAGTATGCTTGATAGTTGCCTTGTCATTCATTGGTATAGTTATCTTTATAAATGTAATTTATTTTGCATATTCATTTATTTGGGCTTCACCAAATGTTTTGATTACCACCGAAACCGTAGCAGACAATGGTGAGCCTTTAGAATTTAGTGATATGGATGAAATACTAAAACAGGCTACTCGTCTTGTATAATTTCATCAACACTATATTCTTCTATTTTTCTGATAACCAATGGATTTTTACAATTAACATACTCGGATTCTTCACCAATTTTTGCGTTAATGAACACTTCGTTGGCAAGGGGTTCTGTAAATAATGTAAAAATGTCTGAGACAAATTCATTATAGTCTTTTTGAACATTCTCATCACTAAATCCCAGACGAGGAATCTCTTCTGTCCAGATATCATTGCCCGGTGAGAATTTTTTGTCAGTTACTTTATCATTTTTAATTTCTCCGTCAAGTGTAAGTGAGAAATTTTTGTTTAAAATTATCCAAACTGCTCGTTCCATATACATTAATTGATATGAAATAATATAAATATTATGAAGTTAAAAGTAAAATTGAGTGTTATTATGGCGAATATTAAAATGTTTAAATTACTTGGAGTAATGTTAGCTTTAATGTTGGTTGTATGGGGGATTTCTCCATTCTTAAGACACCAGCCTATTACAAATGATGTTATGGCTACTGCAATTATTTTAATATTGATAGCTGTTGCTTACTTTATTATATTGTTTAACCCAAGTTGGACCAAAGCGGTTTTCTTTTTTGAAGGGATTGTTATAGGTGTTAGCGGATACATGTTACTGTCTCATCCTTACAATTTAGAATTTGCTATTGTGGGTTTAATTATTATTATAATTGCAATTCTTGCTTATTTGCAAAAATTACCGCCTAGTATTTTGAAATGGTTTTACAGATAATTTATTTATCTTTTATTCTTTTTTTTATTAAAAATTTTCATGCAATTATTATTTTTTAAATACTTTTTTTAATTCAAAATTCGATTTTACGAACTTTAAACAAAATTGAATAGTAAAAGATATATATATTACACAACAAAAATAAATACACCATGGTGATTAATTATGGCAGAGATATCAGACGCAATCGCAATGATAAAAAAAGCTGAATCTGATGCTGAACAACTTATTGTTGATTCAGAAGCTCAATCACAAGAGTTAATCAATGAATCACAAGTTAAAGCTGAAGAAATCATTTCTCAAGCTAAATTGCAAGCAGAAGACGACGCTAAAGATACTGTTTTTGATGCAGAAGATAAAGCTAAAAAAGAAGCACAAACAATTGCTGAGCAATCCAAAGTGGAAGTTAAATCCCTTAAAGATAAAGCTATGGCAAATGTTGATGAAGCTGCTTCCATTATTGTCAAAAATATTTTGTAGTGTGAGATTATATGTTCAAGACAGCTAGAATGCGTAAAATTAGAATTGTTACACTTGATAAGTATGTAGCTCCTACAGTGGATGCTCTCCATGAGTCAGGACTTATACAAATCAGTGATATTTCTGATAGCGTTCAGCAAGATCCTGAATTAGCGGAATTAGTAACTCCTGCTAAAGCCACTCCATATACTGGTAAATTATCTTCTCTTCTTATGAAAACCAATGGTATATCTGAACTATTAGGAAATTCTTTATCAGAAGGCCATGGGTTAAAAGACACATTGATGTCTTTTATTAGTCCAGATTTACCTGTTCAAAAAGAAGTTGAAGCTTTAGATACTGAAGCTTTTATTGAAAAAGCTGAAGACACTCTAGCTCAGGTGGAGGCTAAAACAAGTGTTATAGAGGAAAAACTATCCGCACTCGACTCCGAAACAAGTGAACTCAAGTCTAATAAAAGTTTGGCTAATCGCTTATCTAATTTTGACATGGATTTAGCTCTTTTAAAAGATTCAAAGTACACTTCTACTACTGTTGGAAGGATTGATGCTGGATCTACTTCAGAAATCAAAAATGAATTAAGTAACTTGACAGATGAATTAGATGTTTTTACTGTTCCTATGGATGATAAAGAAGGAGAAATTATCGTCGTAGTAACATTAAAAGAATATAGTGATGATGTTTATTCAACACTTCGTAAATTTGACTTTGAGAGAATTGAAGTAGGTGATGTTGAAGGTACTCCTCAACAGATTATTTCAAATGCTGATGCAAGATTATTGACTATTGATTCAGAACGTGCATCTGTTAAATCAGAATTGCATGCAGTTGCAGAACAATGGGACGATGATATATTAGCACTCAAAGAACAATTAGAAAATGAAAAAGAAAAGAACGAAATTCTTTCATCATTTGTTCAAACTAAAGATGCTTATATTCTTGAAGCATGGGTACCTGTAAAAGATACCGAGAAAGTTGAACAATTAGTTGAAAAAAGTTCTGATGGACATTGTGCCTTTGAAACAATAGAGGTTGAAGGTACAGATGATGAAAATGTTCCTATCCTACAACAAAATGGATGGTATGCAAAACCTTTCGAATTCCTTGTAGATATGTACTCTCCAGTACGTTACAATGCTCTTGACCCAACTATATTTGTTGCAATCACATTCCCATTCTTCTTCGGTTTCTGTTTAACCGATGCAGTTTATGGTTTAGTTGTTGCTGCAATTGGGGTAGTATTATTAAGAGGACTTGGAAAAGTTAAAGAATCCATGCATTCATTTGGTTGGATTTTAATCTGGTCAGGGCTGTGGGCCGTGATACTAGGTTTAATAACCAATGGTTTTATTGGGGACTTCCCAGAAAGAATAGCTGGTTTCCGTTTACCAACTGTATTTGCTCCTGTTGAAGCATTTGTACATCCAGATACTATTTTGATAATAGCTATTGTTATTGGTCTTATTTACACCAATATCGGATTTATTATGGGTGCTATTAACAACATCAGATACGGTAACATGAAAGATGCTATCGGTTCTCAAATTTGTTGGTTTGTTTTCGAAGCTGGTATTATCTTACTTGCTTTAGGATTCATGATGCCTGCAATAGGTATGATAGGCATGATCTTAGGAGGAATATTAATAATTGCAACCATTGGAATGTTGGTATGGGCTAACGGTGCATACGGTGTAATGGATATTTTCGGTTACATGGGTGATGTATTATCCTACGCACGTCTTTTAGCATTATGTTTAGCTACCGGTGGTATTGCTATGACTGTAAACATTTTAGCAGTAATGCTTAATGATATGGTTCCATATGCAGGAATTGTTATCGCAATCATTGTATTTATCGGTGGTCATATTGCAAACTTCGCTTTCCAAGTATTAGGTGCATTTATTAACGCTTTACGTCTTAACTATGTAGAGTTCTTCTCACAATTCTTCATGGAAGGTAAAGGTAAATTCGAAGCTTTCAAAGCAAAAAGAACATTTACAAAAATTAAAAATTAAAAATTTTTCATTTATATCTTAAATTAAAATTTAAAAAATCAATATTATTTCAAAGGTGAATTAAATATGGTAGAAATTGCTTTAGGTACTGCTTTAGCAGCTATTGGTGCTGGAGTAGCAATTGGTTTTGCTGGATTAGGTTCCGGTTTAGGTCAAGGTATGGCAGCTGCAGGATCTGTAGGTGCAGTTGCAGAAGACAATGACATGTTTGCAAGAGGTATTATTTTCTCTGCATTACCAGAGACTCAGGCTATTTACGGTTTCTTGGTTGCAATCTTATTATTAGTATTCTCAGGATTACTCGGTGGAGGACAAGGTTTACCTACTGAAGCAGGTATTGTAGCTATCGGTGTAGGTGCATCCATCGGATTTGCCGGTTTAGGTTCCGGTATGGGACAAGGTATGGCAGCAGCATCCTCTGTAGGTGCAATTGTAGAAGACAATGATATGTTTGCACGTGGTATTATTTTCTCTGCATTACCAGAGACTCAGGCTATTTACGGTTTCTTGATTGCTATTTTACTTATGGTATTCGGTGGAATCTTAGGTTAAGGAGGCAATTTATATGAGCTCAGGCACAAGTAAAATTGTTGAAAGCATTATGTCTGAAGCCCAAGGGAAAGCTGATTTAATCATTCAAGATGCAAATACTGAAGTTTCAGCTATTCAAGCAAAAGCTGAAAAAACCGCTGAAGCTGAAAAAACAAAAATTTTAGAAAACGGTAAAAAACAATCTGATATGAGATATCAGCAAATTATCTCTGAAGCTAAGATGAATGCTCGTAGAGCAGAATTAGGCGCTAAAGAAGAAGTAATTGAAGCTGCTTTTAATCAAGCTATTGGAGAATTAAAAGTTAAAGCTTCTTCTGGCGATGAAGAATATGAAGATTCATTAAGTAAAATGATTAAAGAAGCTGCTGATGAAATTGGTAGTGATGATTTAATTATTCAATTAAATGAAGCTGATACAAATAAATTCAAACAAGACTTATCTTCACAAGGTACAGACTCTTTTGAAATTGATGGAATCAATTTCACATTAGGTGAACCTATTGATGCTATCGGTGGAGCTGTTTTAAAAACCACTAATGGAGATATTGAAGTAAATAACACAATTGAAGCTAGATTAGATAGATTTAAAAGTATCTTACGTAGTGAAGTTGCTGAAATATTATTTAAATAATTAGGAGGATAAATTATGGCAGATGGAATTGCAACATTAATAAGTTCTGTAGGTCTTACACAAGAAACCTTTTTGGTATTCTGTGTTATCGCAATACTTGTTGTTGGTGCAGTAGTTGTAATCATTACATCCAGACCAATTTTGGACATTTATCCTTATCTTAACCCAAGTGCAAGAGTAAGAGCTAGAAAAGGAAGATTATTTGATGAAAAACAAATTTC
>NZ_JAFUHT010000012.1 GCF_017468685.1 Methanobrevibacter sp. | reverse complement strand
TTTGCAAGTCCCATAGTTGATTTTGGCCAAACCGATGAGGCTCTGCGAATCAGAACCACAAACAACAACACTTTCATAACATACAAGGGTCCCAAACTGAATGACAAGGCAAAAACAAGAAAGGAAGTCGAAATGACAATTGAAAATGCCGATAAAGCAAAAGACATCTTTGAGGAAGTCGGATTTAAGGCCGCAAGAGTTGTGAGAAAAAACCGTCAATACTACACATACAGGAATTTTGAAATCTCCCTTGATGACGTTGAAGGCCTTCCACCATATATGGAAATAGAAATAGCATTGGATGATGATGAGGACTATTCAAATGCACAGGATAAAATTTTCGAATTGTTTGCTCAATTGGGCATCACAGACGGGTTTGAGAGAACCTCATATATGGAGCTTTTAGAAAACAATTTAAATGACTAAACATAAATATAAAATGTTTATTGAATTTGAGATGTGATATATTGCAATATTTTATAAGTCATTACAATAAGGAATATGAACTGGAAAATTTTCCGGATGATTTGCTCATCTATGATACAACACTAAGGGACGGTGAACAGACCCCCGGTGTGTTTTTCAGTTTGGATGAAAAATTAGAAATAGCTAAAAAACTTGATCAGTTTAAGATTCATCAGATTGAAGCCGGTTTTCCGATTGTATCACAAAAGGAAAAGGAAAGTGTGAAAACCATTGCAAATGAAGGATTGAATGCTGATATTCTCGCTTTAGCAAGAACAAAGCCTGAAGATATCGACGCTGCACTTGACTGTGATGTGGACGGTATCATTACATTTGTCGGAACTTCAGACATACACCTTGACCATAAGATGCACATTACAAGACAGGATGCAATCAATTTATGTGAAACAGCAGTGGATTATGCTAAAGATCATGGTTTGTATGTTGCGTTTTCAGCAGAGGATGCTACCAGAACAGACATCGAATTTTTAAAAAGAATCTACGGCAAGGCTCAGGAATGCGGAGCCGACAGGGTTCATATTGCAGACACAACAGGTGCAATCACTCCTCAGGGTATTGATTATATGGTTCGTGAACTTGTAAAGGACCTTGATGTTATGCTTGCGCTTCACTGCCACAATGATTTTGGCCTTGCAGTAATAAATTCAATTACAGGAGTTCTTGCAGGGGCAAAAGGTATTTCAACCACTGTAAACGGTATTGGTGAAAGAGCAGGTAACGCTTCACTTGAAGAACTTATCATGGCAATTAAAATCCTTTACGGAAAGGATTATGGTTTTAAGACCAAATACATCAAGGAACTTTCAGATCTTGTATCAAAAGCAAGTGAACTTCCTATTCCATACAACAAACCGGTTGTTGGAAACAATGTATTCCGTCACGAATCCGGAATCCATGTGGACGCAGTTATAGAAGAGCCTTTATGTTATGAGCCATACCTGCCTGAACTTGTCGGACAAAAACGTCAGCTTGTATTGGGAAAACACTCAGGATGCCGTGCAGTCAGGGCAAAACTGAACGAATGTGAGCTTGACGTTACCGATGACGAATTGATTGAAATCGTAAGGCAGGTCAAAAAGCAAAGGGAAGAAGGCAAATACATCAACGACAAGGTTTTCAGAGAAATCGTTAAAAATACCAAAAAATAGGATGTTATTATGAATATTACTGAAAAAATCCTCTCAGCAAAGGCAGGTCATGAAGTGACTCCAGGAGAGATAATTGAAATCCCGGTTGACCTTGCAATGTCACATGACGGAACAAGCCCTCCTGCAATCAAGACCTTTGAAAAGATAACAGACAAGGTATGGGACCCTGAAAAAATCGCAATTATATTTGATCACAATGTCCCTGCAAACACAATAGGATCAGCCGAGTTCCAGAAGGTTTGCCGTGACTTTATAAACAAGCAAAATATCACAAAAAATTATATTCATGGAGAAGGAATCTGCCATCAGGTCGTTCCTGAAATGGGACTTGTTGAACCGGGCAAAGTCATTGTTGGAGCAGATTCACATACATGCACCTACGGTGCATTTGGTGCTTTTTCAACCGGTATGGGTGCAACAGACCTTGCAATGGTTTGGGCAACCGGAAAAACATGGTTCATGGTTCCAAGCGCAATCAAAATGAATGTTACCGGTGAATTAAATGAATACATTGCACCTAAAGACATTATCCTCAACATTATCGGAAGTATCGGAATAGCCGGAGCAACATATAAAACCGCTGAATTTACAGGCGAAACAATTGAAAACATGGGTGTTGAAGGAAGAGCTACCATGTGCAATATGGCTATTGAAATGGGTGCTAAAAACGGTATAATGGAACCCAACAGGGAAGTTATTGATTACATCTGCAAAAGAACCGGTAAAAGGGAATCTGAACTGAACATTGTCAGATCAGATGATGATGCAGTTTATGAAAAGGAACTGAACTTTGACATTGCAGATTTGGAGCCTCAAATTGCATGTCCGAATGATGTTGACAACGTTGAAGGGATTTCAAAAATTGAGGGAACCTCAATTGACCAGTGCCTGATTGGATCATGTACCAACGGAAGACTTTCAGACTTAAAGGATGCTGCTGAAATATTAGAAAACAATAAAATTGACGACAGCATTCGCCTTTTGATTCTTCCGGCTTCAAGGGAAATCTACCAGCAGGCAATTCATCTGGGCTACATCGACACTTTCATTGACGCAGGAGCAATTATCTGCAATCCGGGTTGCGGACCTTGTCTTGGAGGACATATGGGAGTGTTGAGTGAAGGCGAATCATGCATTTCCACAACCAACAGAAACTTTAAAGGAAGAATGGGAGATCCTAAATCATCAGTATACTTATCAAATTCAAAAGTGGTTGCTGCATCAGCAATTACTGGAGTTATTACCAATCCAAAAGATTTGTAAGTGATTAAAATGACACAGGACAAAAACGAAGCAAACAAACGACTGATTGAAAAGATGGATGACTTGGAAAAGGATTACGGTCAGAAATTTTCCAACACCCAGAAGATTCTTTTAACAACAGACGGATCAATCACCGCAATTCTTGATGTGCTATACGGCAAGATTAACCTTTTCACCCTCGACCAGCACTTTGGAATCGCAGATAGCGAACATGCAAAACTGGTCAATGTCAGCGAAGGCGATGAGATTAATTTTAGGGAAGTCATAATGCATAAGGCAGGAAAGCCTCTGATATATGCAATATCACACGTTCCATTAGGAAGATGCAGTGAAGAAATCTGTGCTGATTTGCTAAGAGCAGACATACCAATCGGAAGAATCCTTAAAAACTATAAAATCGAATCAAGAAGGGAAGTCAACAACATATTCATTGAAAAGCCAGATGCCAAACTAAAAGAACTGTTTAAAACAGATGAGGATTTCCTGGCACGTGACTATGTAATAATCAACGACGATGAAATTTTAATGTGGATTAAAGAAATGTTTCCAGTAAGTTACTTTACTGAAATATAGTGATACAATGATTAATAAAGGAAGTATAGTTAAAAACGAATTACATGACAGAATAAGAGAAATAGAACAGGAATACGATATAAAATTTTCAAATACACAGAAAGTGCTATTATCCATTGAAGGGTCAATCACAGCAATACTTGACGTGCTATACGGTACCGTAAGTATCTTCACCATCAAACAAAGCTTTGAAAAAGCTGGCGGTGAAAAGTCAGAACTTTTAAATGTCGGCAAAGATGATGAGATTCACATCAGGGAAGTCCTGATTCATGGAAGAGGAAGGCCAATGATTTATGCACTGTCATACATCCCATTGTCAAGATGCAAAAAAGAAGCTCATGCAGACATTGTAGAGGGCAAACTGCCGATAGGCAAAATTATTAAAAAATATAAAATTGAAAGCAGACGTGAAATCAATGATGTATACATTGAAAAGCCGTCCGCAACACTAAAAGAACTTTTTCATACTTCAGAAGATTTCGTATCCCGTGATTACGTTGTGATTGAAAATGATGAAATTGTGATGTGGACAAAAGAATCATTCCCTATCAGTTACTTTTCAAAAGAAATCTAAGGTGTTAAAATGGGTGTAAAACTTAAGGATATAGTAGAACCGGAAACAATAAGCTTTAAGGATTTGGAAGGAAGAGTAGTGTCAATTGATGCATTCAATACACTTTATCAGTTCCTATCCACAATCAGACAGAGAGACGGAAGACCATTGAGTGATGAAAACGGAAATATCACTTCACACCTGAGTGGAATACTGTACAGAAACTCATCAATGGTTGAAAAAGGCATAAAACCAATATATATCTTTGACGGGAAAGCACCTGAACTTAAAAGTGAAACACAGGCCAAAAGACGGGAAGTTAGAGATGAAGCCGAACAGATTTTTAAGGAAGCACTCAGGAAAGGCGACACCGAAAAGGCCCGTAAATTTGCCATAAGATCATCAAAACTATCCCCTGAAATCATTGAATCATCAAAAAAACTATTGACATATATGGGAATACCTTATGTTGAAGCCAAAGGTGAAGGTGAAGCTCAGGCAGCTTATCTTGTAGCAAACGGTGACGCATATGCCGTTGCATCACAAGATTATGACTGTCTGCTTTTTGGAGCAAAAAGAGTTGTAAGAAACCTTGCAGTATCATCAAACCTTGGAAACCTTGAATATTACCAGCTGGATAAGGTCTTAAGACAGCTGAACGTTAGCCGTGAACAGCTGGTTGACATGGGAATTTTAATTGGAACCGATTTTTGTGAAGGCCTTAAAGGAATCGGTGCTAAAACTGCACTTAAATTAGCACATAACGGTAAATTAGAAGAAAAAATAGCTGAACTTCAAAGTCAGTCAACTCATGACCTCGAAGAGGTTCGTGACATATTTCTGAAGCATAATGTCAATACTGACTATAAAATAAAATGGGAAAAACCTAAAGCCGATAAAATAATTGAATTTTTATGCTACCAGCATGGCTTTTCCGAAGACCGTGTGGCTAAAGCCTCAGCAAAACTTAAAAACTTAAGTTCATCCCAAGGCAGCCTCGATGCATGGTTTTAACTTAATTTTTCAGCCATTGCATCAACAATAGCTTGGGCATTTTTGTTTCTGTTTTCTACCTCAGAGGCTTCAAGCTGATTGAAGATGTCATTGTAGAATGATTGTCCTTCACGAATAAATCTGAACTTGAACTTTGAAGAGGTGGTTGCTATTTCAACAGTTCCGTAACCGATCAGTTTACCGAAAAGACCGTTACTATGAGAAACTGAATCTATTTTATTCAATGGAGACTGCATTTGTACAGTTGAAATGAGTCCGCATTTACCGAATACTCTTTTGTTTGTAAGGATTAAGTCATTATTAGAATATCCTATAAATCTAATTAATAGCCATATCAAACCTACAATTAAAATAGGAAACATAGGTATTCCAATAATGAAAATTAGAATAAATCCTAAAACTGTTAAAATTGACGGTAAATATAAACACCCTATATGAATTTGAGAGCTTCTAATGATATTTTCACCATTAATCATGTTAATTTTATAGGATTTGAACGGATCATTATCTAAACTGATGTTTTTTCTTGGAGAAACTTCCCCTGCTTTTGTTCCACATTCATTACAAAAAATAGAGCCTTCTTCCAATTCAGCTCCGCAATTTTTACAAAATCTTGTCATCATATCACCTAATTGAATATTGTTAATCATAATATTTAAACAATTTTATAACAAAGGATTCTGCAATGCTTTTAAATACTAGTTAAAAAAGACTATTAATTGGATTTCAAATATTGTCTATAAAAATGTAATCTACCACCACACACCCCAGATTACATTGAAAACACTTTAAAAATAGACACTATCAAGGGGATGGTGAAAATCTATTTAAATATTCAATATATTCTATGAAATCCATGGTGTTGATGGTTTCTCACCACCACAAACCCGGAAACCATCAATATCAATAAGGTGGAAAATCTTCGCCGAAAACTTTTTTTGCATATTTCATGGCGAGGAATACCTGATCTTGATGATGTTTCATCATTTCATTTTCAAAATATTCACGTGACGGTGAGATTAAAATCAGTTTCAATAAATCCTCATAGGTTCTGCAAGCCTTGGACTTGTCAAAGTTATACTTCTCAATGATTTCAGGAGTTAACTTTTCAATGCAGGGAAACTCGAGTGTTTTGCATACTGTATCAGTTGAAAAGTAGGTCATGCGAATCAGAGGTGAAACCGAAGAGACAAGCACATGATTTCCAAGTTTTATCAATGGAGGAATTCCAGTTTGCCTGTATCTTTCCATTGAAGTTAGCTTTTCATAATTTTTTAGGTTGTAGCAGTGAAGTTCTGTGTAGAAGTCAGGTTCAAAGTATTTTATCAAATCAAGAATCTTCAAACCGATTTCAGATTCATAGTACTCTTTTTTGATTGTTGAAATATATGGTGTTTTATCAAAATTGTAAAAATAGAATTGACCGGAGGACAGATCGTTTTCATTGATTCTTTTGATGAACTTAAGGGAAGTCACTCCCTCGTTTCCATGGACTCCACCAATGAACAGCTTGGTTGGTCCATCTCCGTTGTCAATGTATCTGAAATAGGACATAAAAAAATAAGATAGAAGGAATTTATGTTCCTTCTTGCCAGTTTGCCATGTAAGCTTTTTGCTTATCAGTCAATGAGTCGATTTCAATACCCATAGCATCCAGTTTCATGCTAGCTACAGTGTAGTCGATTTCATCAGGTGCCTTGGTCACGCCAACCGGCAAATCGTTTTCAAGAATGTGTTTGGCAGATAATGCCTGAACTGCAAAACTCATGTCCATAATTTCAGCAGGATGTCCCTGTCCACGTGCAGCGGATAAGTTAACCAATCTTCCGTCAGCTAAAAGGTAAATCTTACGTCCGTCTTTTGTAGTGAACTCTTCAATACTTTCACGAACCTCTTTAACACCAGTGGATATCGCTTCAAGATCAGGCCTGTTGATTTCCACATTGAAGTGTCCTGAGTTTGCAAGCATACAACCGTCTTTCATGTACTTAAAATCATCACCTGAGATAATATCTGCATTACCGGTTACAGTGATGATTAAATCTGCCTGTTTTACAGCTTCACGAATGGTCATTACACGGTATCCGTCCATTCTTGCTTCAAGTGCCCTGATTGGGTCAACTTCAGTTACGATTACATCAGCACCGAGACCTGCTGCCCTGAGTGCAAGTCCACGACCGCACCAGCCGTATCCGCATACAACAACAGTCTTACCTGCAATTACCATATTTGTTGTTCCCATTATTGCATCGAAACTTGATTGACCGGTTCCGTAACGGTTGTCAAACAGGTATTTGGTATAAGCGTCATTTACAGCGATTACTGGAAATTTCAATGCGCCGTCAGCATGCATTGCCTGCAATCTGTGCACACCGGTTGTGGTTTCCTCACATGCTCCTTTGATATGGCTCAATAATTCTTTTCTTTCATTGTGAAGTACCATAATCATGTCTGCTCCGTCATCGATGATTATATCAGGCTTGTGGTCAAGCACCATGTTAATGGTTTGATAGTACTCTTCATCATCCTGTTCTCTCCAACCGTAAACGTTTAAACCTAAATCTGCAGCTCCGGCCACTGCATCGTCATGAGTGGATAAAGGGTTGCATCCGGTCATTGCTACTTCAGCACCACCGGCCATTAAGGTCAAACCCAAGTTAATGGTTTTAGGCTCCAAATGCAAACATGAACCGATTGTGATTCCTTTGAAAGGTTGAGTTTCTTCATATTCTTTTTTAATGGATTCCAAAACAGGCATGTGCTTTTGAACCCATTCAATCTTACGTACACCTTCTCCTGCAAGTGACATGTCTTTAACTTTACTCATAATATCATCATTAAAAATTTAGTAATAATTAATTTTAGGACTTGAATGTTATTAAATATAACTTTTTTCAAAGTGCGACTATATGAAAAATCGCACTTCACATAATAGTATTAATAAGTAGGACAATAGTAATACTACAAATCAGAAAGGTGAAAATAATGACATGTTTAATATTGATTATTACTGCTACATTAATTGTATTGGCTGCTGATGATGCAGTTACATTAGAAAATAGAATATATGGAGGAATAGAAAAAATACATGAGTTATCAAATGATCCTCCAATAAGCATTATGATTTATGGAAATTCTGAATTTTGTAATATCCCTCTTGAAAATATTATAAGCGAATATAAGAAAAAAACTGACTTTAAAAAAATAGATACTGTAGTAAAAGTAAAGAAAGATTTACTAAATTTTATTAATAAGAGTTTAAAAAGTCAAAAGATAGAAAAATACCTTAATGAAGAATTAAAACAATTCAAATTGGAAATAAAAAATGATTTAGACAATATCAATTTAAAAAAGATTACCTTAGAAAAAGAAAAAATTCAAAAAATCAAAGAATTTGAAAATGTAAGTTTAACATTTGAAGATATACTTCCCAATAATTTAACAAAAAAAGAATTGGAACTACTGAACAACAATTTAGAATATGTTTTTTTGAAAATCTAAATGATAACAGAAGTGGAATCGTAATATCAGGAATAGACAAAAAAACGATGAAAGGATTATACATTCAATTTGAAATGATTTTAAATACAAAAGAAAAAGTTATATTTGAAGATATTGATGAAGATATCAATGTAAATGGGAGTAAAATCAAGATATTCGCTCAAAATCAAGTAATTGAAGGATTTTTGAATGGAATTGATGAAGATTTACAATATGAAATATCTGATAGTATTGCAGAATATAATGAAAAAGCATTAAAACAGTTGCAAAAAAATATAAAAGAAACGAAAATATTGAATAAAAGCCAATATGAAAATATCTCGAATGAAATTAACTCACTAAAAACTAATTCAATTATAAAATATGAATTAGAAGATGCCCTAAAAAATCGAAAAATTGATAATTTCAAAAGAATTTCTGAAGAATTAGATGGAATGTCAAAAGAGGAATTAATTAAAATGTCAAAAACATTGATAGATATAACCAGATTAAAACAAATCATATCCTCCGAAAGAGAAACAGTTGGTGGGAATGTTACACTCCTTGTATTATCCTTAAAAAATGGTACAGAAAAAATATATTAATAATTATTATAAAAATTAATATTAAACAAGAAAGGGGAAAAAATATGTTTATAAATAAAAAAACAAGAAAAATAAATACTATTACTTTTGGAATAACACCTGAAGAAGCAAAAAAAGTTAGAAGACAGAAAGAATTAGAAAAAATGCCCACCCTAGAAAATAGGTTAAAAAAAGCAAAAAGAAATGCAAGAAGAAGAGAATTACAAAGAAAATTCCAAATCGAATCCGATAGATATAATCGAAAAATTAAAAAATTGCTATAATTACAAATTAATTTTTTCTCAAATTAAAATTCATCACCAATAAATCCCTAAAAAACAAAAACTTTAAATGTAATGATTAAAATATATATATTTGTTAGATGCCGGGGTGGCTCAGCTGGTTAGAGCGCACGGCTCATAGGGTAATAAAGCAGTGCTCTAGCTTATTCCTGGGATACCGTGAGATCGCGGGTTCGAATCCCGCCCCCGGCATCCTAAATCCCAGGAATTTATCCATCTAAAAACTATTTTTACAAATCATTTTTTCCAAAACATAATAATTTTATACTTATTTTAACAAATTACCATTAGAGGATTTGAAATGATATATAATACACTTGGAAAAACCGGTCTTGAGGTTTCAAGGTTGGGTTTTGGAACAATGCGCCTTCCAACAAAAGCGGACAATGCTGATATCGATGAAAGCGAAGCGTCAAAAATGCTTAGCTACGGTATTGAAAATGGAATCAACATAATCGATACGGCCTACCCTTATCACAGCAAGGAGTTGGACGGTAACGGAAACAGTGAAAAATTTGTAGGTGAATTTTTAAAGGAAAACACATTAAGGGATGAAATACTCCTTCAAACCAAATCTCCATCATGGCTAATGGAGAAAAGGACTGATTTTGATTACTACCTGGACATCCAGCTTGAAAAACTGCAAACCGACTACATTGACATTTACCTTCTCCATTCACTAACAGAGCCTGACTGGTTCAAGGTCAGGGATTTGGATGTTCTGGACTTTCTGGATGACTGTCTGAGTTCAGGAAAGGTGAAGCATGTGGGATTTTCATCACACATTGAAGTTGATTATTTAATTGAAATTCTTGATGAGTATCCCAAATGGGAGGTTGTACTTACCCAGATGAACTATCTTGACGAGTATTACCAGTCAGGAATTATGGGCCTTGACTACTTAAAGCAAATTAATGTGGGCAGCATGATTATGGAGCCATTGAGAGGAGGCAGGCTGGTCAACAATATACCTTTAGAAGTTCAGAATCTATGGAACCAGGCTGAAACCAAAAGAACTCCTGTCGAATGGGCTTTGCAATATCTGTGGAACAGGGACGATGTTGATTGTGTCCTGAGCGGTATGACAAGTCTCGAGCAGGTCAAGGAAAACATTGAGATAGCTTCAAGAATTGATAATATTTCTGAAAATGATCAGGAACTGATTCGTGAGGTTGCAAGAACTTACAGAACATTTTTAGGAAACCGATGCACACGCTGCGGTTACTGCATGCCATGTCCACATGGAGTCGACATCATTAACTGCCTTACCGAATACAACATTGCCCATATGATGAATGACCCTAAGGCCAGTGCGATGCAGTATTTCTCATTGATTGATGATGATTCAAGAGCGGACAGCTGCATTGACTGTAAGGAGTGCATTCCATTTTGTACACAAATGTTGGATATTCCAAGTGAACTTCAAAAAGTATATGAATACTTTGGAAGTGAATTTGATCATTTCTAGTGATAATATGTGTGATTATTGGGAAATGCTTGCCAGACAGATGCCGCTTGTAAGTGAGGATGAGCAGAAAAAGTTCAAGAATGCCAAAATCACCGTTATCGGTTGCGGAGGCATTGGAGGTTTAACTATCGAGATGCTTGCAAGATTGGGTGTTGGAGAGCTTGTTGTGGTTGATGAGGATGTTTTTGACATCACCAATTTAAACAGGCAAACATTATCCTCAATTGACAATGTCGGAAATGAAAAAAGCATGGAAGCTAAACTGAGGGTTGAAAAGGTAAATCCTCATGTTAAGGTGACTTCATTCAGCGAACATGTTGATGAGAGAAATGTTGATAGCCTCATTAGTGATTCAAGACTTGTCATTGATGCATTGGACAATGTGTTGACAAGAGTGATTGTCTCAAGAAAGGCAAGGGAATATAAGATTCCCTTCGTTCATGGTGCAGTTCATGGAAGCCTGGGTCAGGTAACTACCTTTCTGGCCAACACCATAAGCTATGAGGAAATGTTTAACCTGCCTTCACTTGAAAATGACCTGACAGGAGAGGTTGTTGATGAACTTAAAAGCATTGCATCAGGAAAACCTCCGGTTTTTGGACCTACTCCAAATCTTGTTTCCTGTCTTCAGGCAATGGAAGCCTACAAGATAATTACTGGTGTGGGCAAAGTTACTGTTTCTCCTAAAGTCCTGACATTTGATTTATTTGATTTTAATATGTTTTCTGTTGAAGAATTTTAACACAAAATCAAATCCATATCCCTTTTTTATATGTGTTTGAACAAAAATATATAAAATTAAAAAATTTTTAAACTATTTTTATTAAAAAAAATAAAACTTACACATTAATATATCAAAAATGACATAATAGCATATATATAAAAGTTTATATACTACGAATTTGAAATATATTTTTAATAGGAATAGGTTTTCCGACTATTTATTATGGAGCTTGATTTTAATGAGTGACATACCAGAAGAAAAAATTGAGAGAATAACAGAACAGATGAGAGAGGACAACATTAAGTTTATCCGATTACAATTTGTCGACATTAATGGTACTGTAAAAACAATTGTCATCCCATTCAATGGAGATGACATGTCTGAACTATTCAATGAAGGAATGCTATTTGACGGATCATCAATTGCAGGATTCGTTGGAGTGAATGACAGTGATTTAGTATTAAAACCTGATATAAACACATACTCAAGATTATCATGGAGACCTGAAGAATCAGCAACATGCAGATTCATTTGTGATGTGTGGACAGCTGACAGAGAACCATTTTTAGGAGATCCAAGAGGTGTGCTTAAAAAATCCCTTTCAAAACTCGCAGACATGGGATTGCAATACAATATAGGTCCGGAACCGGAATTCTTTATTGTAGACATTGATGAAAACGGATACCCTATGCCATATGATGAGGCAGGATACTTTGATGTGGAACCATTGGACAAAGGTACCGATTTCAGACGTGAATTGACTTTAAACCTTGAAGATTTAGACTTTGAAGTTGAAGCATCCCACCACGAAGTGGCTCCGGGTCAAAATGAGATTGCATTCAAATTTAAAGATGCACTTAAAACTGCTGATGCTGTAATCACATTCAAACAAGCTATCAAAGCTATTGTAGACAATATGGCTACTTTTGACCAATTAGACTACAGAGTTACATTTATGCCAAAACCTTTCTTTGGAGTAAGCGGCAGTGGTATGCACTGTCACCAATCCGTATTCAAGGGAGACAGAAATCTTTTCTCAGACCCTGATGCAGAAAACGGTCTTTCAAGCGATGCACTTCATTTCATGGGAGGATTACTCAAACACGCTCCAGCAATAACCGCAATTACAAACCCAATTGTAAATTCCTACAAACGTCTTGTTCCGGGTTACGAAGCTCCAGTATATATGGCATATGGTCTTAGAAACAGATCCGCATTAATAAGAGTTCCTGCAGCTCGTGGAAAGGCAACCCGTATCGAATACAGGTCCCCTGACCCTGCATGTAACCCATATTTAGCATTCACAGTTATGCTTGAAGCAGGTATTGACGGTATCGTGAATAAGATTGACCCTGGCGAACCTGTTGAAGCAGACATTTACAGCATGAGCGAAGAGGAAAGAGAACAAAGAGGAATTAAAGTTTTACCAACCAGTTTATGGGAAGCTTACCATTCCCTTGAAGAAGACCCGTTAATACTTAATGCCCTCGGACCTCACGTAAGTGAAAAGTTCCTTGAGCTCAAATATCAGGAATGGGACGAATATCGTGTTCAGGTATTTGGATACGAACAGAGAAAGTATTTAGATATCTAATCTAAATATCTATTTTATTTTTTTTAAGAGGCTTTTCATGTCAGAATCAGAACACCGAATGATAGAGATTTTAAGAATTCTTGCAAAACAAGAAAACCCAATTGGTTCTAAACTAATAGCTGATGAGTTAAAGGAGAAAGGCTTTAACTTAGGTGAACGTGCTGTCAGATACCATATGCAGATTTTAGACGAAAAGGGTTATACTGAGAAGAAAGGATATTCGGGAAGAGTAATTACAAATTTGGGTCGTGAAAAGCTTGAAAAAGGACTTATATATGACCAGGTCGATTTCATCTATTCAAAATTTGAAGAAATGATTTATTTAACTGATTTCACATATATGTCACAAAAGGGAAATGTAGTTGTAAATACATCAACCATTTATAATGAAGAATCAATTAATATAATGAAAGAGATTTTTGAAAGTGGCCTTTGTGTTAGTCCTTACGTTCATTTAAATGAAGATAAAACTACTGGTAAAATTGAAGTCACCACACTATGCGGAACAACAATTGACGGAATACTTTTGAATGAAGGAATTGCATCACAACCCCAATACGGAGGACTTCTAAAAATTGAAAATTACCAGCCAGTAAAGTTCACAGAAATAATATCATACAAAAAAACATCCGTTTCACCGCTTGATGCATTTTCAAACTCCAATCTGACATCAGTGCTTGATGTAATTACAAAAGGAAGCGGAATAATACCTGCAAATTTCAGATTAATTCCAAGCATTGCCCGAGAAAGGACAATTGAAATCATTAATAAACTGGATAAAATAGGAATTGGAGGAGTAATCGGAATATCTGAAGAAGGTAAGGATTTATTAGGCCTGCCAGTTCCTGACGGAATGGTAGGAATTGCAATTATTGGAGGGATGACCCCATTCTGTGCAATCAAAGAACTGGGAGAAAAGATTGACATCAAAATAGCTGAAGAAATAAGAGATTTCAAAACCTTATCCCCAATAACAACAACAATTAAATCCCCATTAAACACACAAACCGTGGAAAAACAATCAAAATTACCATTTTTACTTTCAAAATCCTGGAATCTAATACAGCAAGTTAATTTTGATGTTGAAAAACAGAAAGGAAACATTATAACCAATGTATCATACTTAAATAAGGAAAATCTTGATGAAGCATTGGAAATCATGGAGAATACCTATAACGATAATCCGAAATACATTAATCCATATTATACATTGGTAAAGCATCCTGAAGATGAAAATAAGATAGGAATTGCAACAATCTGCAGTTTAAGCATTGACGGGATACTAATCAACAATGGAATAATGAGCAATCCAAAATACAGTGGACTTCTGGAGCTTACCGAACCTCCACTGTTCATAGACATGATTTCATATAACGGAACAACAGTGGATCCCCATAAAATATTTTTATCAAAAAATATGACTTCAATTACAGGAGACGGGCCAAACAAGATATTGGCAAGCGTAAAGGAAATACCATACATCTCAAGGGATTATGCAGTGCACCTATTAGAAATACTGAATACCATAGGATTTTCCATTTATAAAATCGGAAAACCAAGAGAACTGGTATACAATTCAAAAGTGGACAATTATAATTTTGGTGTTATAACCGGTGGTGGTCTTAACTCAATTGGTGCTATAAAAGAAAAAGGTATCGATATTGAAGTTAAGGCTATTGAAAAACTGATACCGTTTGAAAAAATGGAAAGGTTGTAACTAGATTACAGTTACTTCCACTTCTTCACCGTCCTGCGGATAGTGAATGAATTCAATAATATCTTCTTCTACTTCATACACATCCATTTCAATTGTAGCTCCAAGATCACTTTCATCAAGTGATATCAGCAACTTGAAACCCGGTTCATTGAAATATTTTGAAAAGTCAACATTCAGAACTTCACCTTCAGCAAATATCCTATCATATGCTATTTCTATCCTGTCATGCATTTTCACATTGTCTTTTAGATATTGAACTGCATCTTTTGTTGTTAATTCCAAAGTTTTCATTAAAATCAACTCCGATATATATGAATATGTTTTTAAGTATATAAATGTTTGTATAGTAACGAACAAAAAAAATTTTGATAAAAAAATAGAATTATTAAAGAAGTTCAATTATTACTTCTTTACCGTCATGGATATGACGAATTTCAAGCAAATCGTCACCGATTTCATTCAAATCGATTTCTATGGATTGATTTAAGATTTCACCGGTCAACTGCAAACCAACTCTAAGACCTTCACCAGTGACTTCATCCTCTTCAGTGATTCCTAAAACTTCACCCGGAGCAAAAATACGATTATATGAAACTTCAAAAACATCTGTTACATGAACTTCGTTTCTAACGTATTCAATTGCTTCTTCCAAAGTCATTTCAACTTCTTCTACCATAATATCACACATTTTAAAAAAAAAGAAAAAAAGAGAAAGGAATTATAAATTCCTGTATTCTCTGATTGAAGTATATTCGTCGTCTAATTCACCGTATTCAGCTAATTTTTCTTTGTTAGCTTCAGCGCCTAAGTAAAGGTTACCTTTACCGTTAAGACCGATATCTCCAGTATAGTGGATGTATTTACCTTCGAAAGTGGATCCTTCGATTTCAGGGTCTACAACGATACCATTGAGAACGAATCCTTCGAGTAATCTTCCGAGGAATCCGTGGATAACAATGTTACCGTTTTTCATTTGACCTCCAGGCCAACGGTTTACGTCACCGTCAATTTCAATGATACCTTTGGTCATGTGAATACCTGCTAAGATATCACAGTTACCTTTAACGTGGATTCTACCACCAGTTAAACATTCACCACATTGTTTTCCAGCGTTACCGCCAACAACGATTTGTCCACCAGTCATACCTCTCCATTCACCAATGTAAGAAGCACCTGTGAATTCTTTGGTGTTTCCTTCAATTTCAAGGTATCCACCGGACATTTCTCTTCCAGCGTGAGCAGCTGCATCACCTTTAACGAGAATAGATCCACCGGACATTTCTGCACCTACGTGTAAATCTACGCTACTGTTACATACGATGTTTCCACCGCTCATTTTACAACCGATGTATTTTACTCTGTTTAAGTCACCGTTTAAAATCATTTCAACTTCATCAGGTCCTGCTGCTTCTCCTTCTACAGTTATGTTGAAGAAGTCAGTGATTGGGAATCTGGAGTTTCCAATTGGGACTTGGTATTTTGCGAAATCAGCTTCAGTCCAGGAGTAAATTTCATCTGGAATTAATTCATCGAATTCTAAAGCGATTGAAGAAGTTTTGATTTGATCAAATGTAATTGTTTTCAAATTAAACACCCCTATTTACCTTCAACGTCTATTCTAATTGGGTTGGATACGTAGTGGTCGTGTACTGGGTAGTTTTCCCATTTGACTGAGTAGTATTGAGTGAAGAATGGCATAATGTTGTCGATAACTTTTTGTTCGTTTTGTTCCCATCCTTTTACGTTAACCCAAATGTTTTGACTTTCTTTAACTTTAACAATTTCTTTGTCTTTTACTAAGATTTGACCATCTTTAATAGTGTATTCAGCAACATCGAAACCTTTTTCGATTTCAGCAGCTTGTCTGGATGGGTCAATTTCATTAGGATTTATGTCATATACTGCAATGTCTGCTCTGTAACCAGGGGTGAGTGCACCTCTGTCAGTGAATCCGTAGATTTTAGCTGGAGCAGCTCTTGTAATAGTTGCAATATCGTAGAAATCGTATTCTCTTTCAAGAGTTGGGAGAAGAGTTCTTTTGTGTACCCATTTGTGAACTTCATTGTCACACATGTCTTGTCTTTTCTCGTTACTCATTAACCAGGAAATGATTCTTGGATATCTTGTGAATGGTCCTGCGTTAGGGTGGTCAGTGGTTAAACATACTCTCCATGGATCTTCGATTAACAAGAATAATTCAAGACCGATAGCCCATTGTAAGGTACTAACAGGACTTTTCTTGGAGTAGATACATGGGATGATACCTGCTGCAGTTTCACATTCAATATCCTTGTTGGTCCATTTAAGACCGGATAATTTGAATAAATCGTATTCCATAGGAGCGTCTGCAGTCATGGTAGTGGTTTCATCGAAAGTTACTTGACCAATATCACAAGTTAAGTTGTCAGCTTTGTTGAAGTGTTTTGCAACTTCTTCAGCACCGGAAGTTACGTCTTTCCAACTGTTACCTAAGTAGGAGTGGAATTGTAAGTGAGTTAAGTGCATAACTTGGTCTCTGACTTCAGCTGCACCTTTACCTTTTTTAATTCCTTTAACTGCATCCATGGTTTCAATAGTTGTAGGTACGTTACCTGGGTGTCCTAAGTCGTTAGGGTGAATGTGGATAGAGTGAGGTAAGTTTAACATTTCGTTAGCTTTTGCGAGTGCAACGATAACTTCTTTGGAAGTTACGTCAAAGTATGGTGCTTTGTCGTTTACACCGTGTACGTTCATACCCCATCCCCATGCTTCACTTCCACATGGGTTTACGATTTTAATTCCGTAACCTTTGGATATTTTTAACCATGCAGATACGAATGCTGCAATGTCTTCAATATTATTATCTTTTGCGTATTCCATTACGAACCAGTTGTTACCGAATAATGGTAATGCTGGAATGTCTAATTGTGGAATAGTTGCGATTTCTTCGTGAGTGTGTTTTGCTTCAAGAGGAGGCATAGCTGCTTCTACAACAGTACCGTAACCTAATCTTGAATATCTGTAACCGGTTGCAGGACAACTTGGAATGGAGAAACCAGATTCTGATCTTAATACTTTAGTTTTTTGAGTAACACCTCTTCTGGAATCTTCAGGTCTGTATAATCTTCCTACTACTAATTTAGGACCTGCAACGTGTGCGTGAGGGTCAACACCTGCTGGCATGACTATTTTATCGGTAACGTCTAAGACTTTAGCATCATCAGATACTTTATCTACAATAATACCATCTTTAAACATAACGTCCATTTTTTCCCCATTAACTTCATTAGCTGGGTCGTAGACGATACCATTTTTAAGAATATATTCCATTATATCACCTTTATAGTGCGTTTGGATTTGGCACATATTTTGGAGCTACGTTTGGCTCTTCTCTGAGTTTCATTACTCTTTCTTTCAATTCACGGACAATCCATTCGTCGTCACGACAGGTTTCTGGTTTGTCGATAGCTTTTTTCATGTAGATAGGAACTCCATCCATACGATAACTGGTACCAGCACATTCTACAGCGATGAATGAACCTGGTAATACTACATCAGCGAGTTCAGTTGATGGACCCCAGTGGATATCGATTTGAATAACAGGAATATCAGCCAAGTGTTGGTTAGCTCCGTTAGGGAAGTGAGCACCTGGGTCAGCTGCAATAACCATGAAACAATCTGGTTCTTTTCTTACGAGTAAGTCGATTGTGTTGGTTTCACCTAACATATATCTTGGGTAACCTCTACAGTAGTCAACACCGAAAGCAAATCCACATTCGAATGCCATGAAAATGTTGAATCCGTTTACGTTAAAGTGACCTCTCATTGGAGTAAGACCCCATTTACTGTATTTGTTTAAGTCTTGTACCATTTTAATAGCAATATCAATGTTTCTTTGTTTTGATAAAGTGTGGGTTAAACCTAAACCGAAGAAGAGAACACCAAATTCAGCGTTTTTCATTTCTTCTGCTAATTCGTAAATGTCTTCTTTAGGAATACCGGAAATTACGTCTTGGTATAATTCTTTTCCTCTGAGAACTGCTCTAATAGCATTGTAGAAACCGTAGTCTCCGTTTTGTTCAAATCCAATCCATTTGTCTGAACATTTTGCTGTATCGGAGAATTTTGGATCCATTGTAATAACAGTTCTGTCGAATCTTCCTCTTTGTCTGAAGTATCCACGGCAGAATACAGCGTATCTTGCCATGTGTCTTGGGTGAGAGTTCATAGCGTTACTTCCAGAGTAAGCAATAACGTCTGCTCTGTTTTGAACTTCCCCTAAGGTTTGAATAGGGTAACCTGCGTTTTGCACAGCTTGGAGAGAAGGACCGTGACAGATAGTAGCTTGGTTATCTAATACTGCACCGATGTATTCACCTAATGCTACTCCTTCTTTCATACATTCAGTAGAGGTTTCAGACCAACCGTAGAATACAGGTCTGATGGAATTTGCAATATATTCAGCAGCTGTATCTAAAGCGGTGTCCCAATCTACTTCTTTGAGTTCTCCGTTTTCATCCCTAACCATTGGAACAAGTAATCTTTGATCCATATCTTCCATAATTTTACTTGCTCCTAATCTGCATGCGTGTCTAACTGCTACTACGTGATTATCTTTTACTAAGTAATCTAAATCGTCACAGTTACAACCACAGAATGCACAGGTACAATTTTCAACAATGTAATCATAATCAGTTACAGGTGGTTCATAAGTCATGGTCAATCAACTCCTCCCATTTACGTCCGTGATAAACAGGTAATTCACCTAAAGATTCCATGTTTTCTACAACATCGTCATCTTCTTCATCAACGTATTTTTTGTATACCCATCTCATTAAGTCTGCCATGAGTAATACTTTTCTGTCGGTTTTTTCGACAGTACATTTGATTCCTTTGTAGGTAGGGTCAGAACAGCAGTAAGTGTCGTGACTTACAATAGTGTTAGCCCATGGTCCTTTACAAATGAATACAGTTCCTTCGTGAGGTGCATCTCTTGATACTGCGCAGTTTACTACTACTTCACCAAAATCAGTTTTTACAAGTACAGTATCCCAGTTGTTTACACCTAATTTTGCCATATCTCTAGGATCCATGTAACAAGTACCGGAAGCGTTTTTGTATTCTTCTTTTAAGGTGGATCCTCTTTTTTTACAAGCACCTTGGTAGATGTCTGAACCAGTGTTTAACATACATTTTAAAACATCGGTTGTTCCTTCACCAGTGATTTTTACATCAGGTACTACAGGTTTTTCTAAGTAAGTGTTAGCGTAATGCATATTTTTTCCCCCTATTCTAACCATATAGCATTTACTGGGCAAAACATTTGACATGTTCCACATTCTTCACATTTTTCTGGACTGAAAAGTTTAATAAATCCGTTTTCTACCATCATAATAACTTCTTCAGTCTTAGCACCATTACCACCAGCGTTTTCTGGACTGATAGCAGCGTTAACAGGACATGCAATTACACAAATCCCGCATCCTAAACAATTATCTTGATTTACTTTAAGTTCCATCGAATCACCTAATCTTTAATAGCATCTAAAGCTTCTTTCCATGTAGTTGAGTTAATAGGTGTGTGATCGATTTCAGTTCTTTTTACAGTAATTGCACCGTTAGGACATGCTTTTGCACATGCTTTACATTTTACACAGTAATCATTATTAGCAATAACATGTTCCATTCTAGAACCTGGACCAGAAGATACTGGGAATGCTAAAGCATTACAACCACAAATATCAACACAAGCTCCACAAGCTTGACATTTATCATCGTCAACTTCAATTGAACCTTCAAACGGTTTTTTGTGTTTTGCTGCGTCAGTAGGACATACTCCTTCACACCAGCCACAGAATACACAAAGTTCAGAATCAATAATAGAGTTTCCTTTAACAACAGCTTTAGCAGGGTCTAAATCATACTCTCCGTAACTACATGATCTACATACTGCTTTAATTGCGTTGGTAGGACAAGCTTTTTTACATACTAAACAGTATACACAAGCATCTTTATTAATAACAATAGATTCTTTACCAGTTTCTTTATCTACGACAATAGCTTCTGCAGGACATAATTCTTCACATACTCCACAGTAAATACATTCGCTGTCATCGACACTGATTTCACCAGTTACTAAATTTGCACGGTCCGGTAATACTCTTTCAATGACAATTGCATCACGAGGACATGCGATTTCACATCTTTTACAGTAAATACATTCATCATCATCGATTTCTGAGAAAGCGTTGTAATGAGGATATGCATCAATTTCTTTGATTGGAGTGCCGTCAATAGTTAATACTAATGCATCAACAGGACATAATCCGCTGCACATACCACATAATACACATTTACTTTCGTCAATGCTTATTCTTTGAACATCAAAATCATCTTTAAAGTTTTGAGCGATTTTTTCGTGACCACTGAAGTAGATGTCATTGGATAATCTGTGACGTGCATCTACAGCAATTGCGTTTAAAGTAATCGCTTCAACAGGACAAGTAGATTCACAAATTCCACATCCTAAACATACGTGGTCATTGAAAGACAAGTTTCTAACTTCTTCAGCAGATCTTGTGATGTCAAAGTTGTTGTCTTTAACCTCTTTTAAATTTCTAATCATACTCAATCTCCAAAATTTTTATAGAATTAGTTGGGCAATCTTCGCTACACAGCTGACAGCCGCAACATTGTATGGAGTCTGCATGGGCTTTCAATGATTCTAATTTAATAGCTCTCATTGTACATGCATTTACACATAAGCCGCAACCAATACAAGAATCTTCTATAATTACTTCGAAATCTCTTTCTCTGCAAATATTCACAATTTTTCGACTCTGTTCTGGCTCGTCAAATATTGCCTCGGTCATTTTCAAGAAATCCTTGGGACATAGTTCGATGATTGTTCTTGCAACGTCGATTGAGTTCCAAGATAAGTTTCTGCCATTCAAATAGTGTGAAATGGTAGATCTGTCAACACCTAACTCGTCAGCAATTGCTTGATGACTTTCCCCTGCATCTTTCAACTTGACCGCAGCCAAATATTTTAGACCAGACGCAATATGTTTCGGCATTTGAAAACCACCAATGTGTAATGATATAAAATATATTTACTTATATAAATATAGTTGCCTACTAGAATTAAATCACAATCTTTATATATTACTGTGGGAAAACTACACAATCAGATTTAAAAATATTACTTATGGTAATCTTAAATTAATAATAAAAAACATTACAGATTTTATATAAGTAAATAAAGAATAATAAAAGATTTTATAACTAATAAAATAATAACAGTCGAAATTTTATAAAATAACTGGAAAAATAAATTGACAAATGTAATACAAATTTATGAAAAAAGTATTACAAAATAATGAAAAATCATAAAAAATTTTTAGGTTTACCTAAAATGTGTAGTAACTACACATAAAAATTTGAAAAACTCATAAAAACTGATAAAATACTGAAAAACAGAATAATTTCCAATATTTCATCAATTCTCGAGATTGTTGAAATTCACAGAAATTCATGAAAAATCAATTGATTTTCATTTTTTCATGATGGACAATTATGTGAAAAAAATATGACTTTTCAGGAAAATGTGTAGTAACTACACATATTTTTCATTAGAAATTTTTAATTAATACAAACAATAATATAATAATATAAGGGGAGTTGATGTATGAGAATAATATCAATAGTAGGTAAAAAAAATACAGGCAAAACCTCACTAACCGTGAAAGTCATAAAAGAGTTGACAAAAAGAGGATACAATGTTGCCTCCATTAAGCACTCACACCATTCAATAGAAATGGATAAGGAAAATACAGACACCTGGAAGCATAAACAAGCTGGAGCAAATCTGGTGGTTGGTGTTGGATCAACAACATTTTTTAACGCAAGAAAAGAACATGACCTGAACAGAATACTTTACCTGCTAAAACACTTTGATGATTTTGACTTTGTAATCATTGAAGGATACAAAAGCTATAACTACCCAAAAATAATAACCTCCCCAGATGTAAGAGATGAATACACAATAAAAGAAGTAAATTCATTTACAATCGATGATGAAGGCATAAGCGAACTGGCAGATTTAATAGAAAAAAGAGGCCATGACATTGTAGATACATTATTTGCAAACAACTGCGGATACAATGACGGTGAAAAAATAGCCTCAGAAATTCGTCAAGGAAATCTAAGCGTTGATGAATTGGATAAGACACACAGCTACCTGTCAATTGACGGAAAAGTGGTGGGCTTAAACAGATTCGTAAGTGACTATCTAAAAAAGAACGTGATTGGAATTATAAATACATTAAACCTTAAGGATTTTGGCGTTGAAAACATTGGAAAAATAGAACTGGTTATTCCAAACGAAGATGTCTGTCAAAACCCAGGTAAAGCAGAATGTAAAATCTTAATCAACGGTGAAAATCTTGAAATAAATGGATTTACCAAAAATATCATTGCAAATTCAATAAAAGGAATGATTAAATCTATTAAAACCGAAGACAATGTCAGAAAAATCAATATTGAAATATCAGAAATTGAAGATGAACTGATTAATGCCAACATCACAGTCAAAACAAATGAACACAATGTTGAGATTAATGATTTCACTCAGGGCATTTTAAAGGAAACAATTTATGCAATTGTAAATACCTTAAAGATTGACGATGAAATCAATAAAATAGAAATTGAAGTGGAAGAATGATACTATGCTAGAAAATGTTGTTAAAGATAAGTATGAAAGACCTATTCTTTCACTAAGAATTACCCTTACAAACAGATGCAATGTTAACTGCCTTTACTGCCATCACGACGGAATGGTTAGATCAAAAGATGAAATGACCGCCGACGAACTATATACAATCTGTAAAATAGCTAAAAAGATAGGAGTTCGTAAAATCCGTCTGTCAGGTGGTGAACCTCTGCTTAAAAAGGATATTGTTGAGATTGTTGAAAAGATAGCCAGTTTAGGATTCAAGGACATTTCAATGACAACCAACGGAATTCTTTTGGAAAAATATGCGCAGGACCTAAAGGATGCCGGCCTTAACAGAGTTAATGTTAGCTTGGATACACTTAATCGTGAAACCTTTGAGTTCATCACCAAAAAAGATTACCTTGAGGATGCAAAAGCCGGAATTTTAAAGGCTGTTGAAGTTGGTCTGTATCCTGTCAAGATCAATATGGTAATTATGAAGGACATTAACCAGAATGAAATCGATGACATGTTCAAGTTCTGCAAGGATAATGATATTGTTCTTCAGCTGATTGAGCTGATTGAAAGTGAAAACTGTGATGACGACAAATTCAGTGAAGATTACCATTACAAGTTGGATGACATTGAAAAAGAGTTGGCTGATATAGCTGATGATGTGCGTGAACGTGAATTTATGCAGGGTCGTAAAAAATATTACATAGACGGTGGAGAAATCGAGGTAGTCAAGCCTGTTGATAATGCTAAATTTTGCGCAAAATGCTCCAGATTAAGGATAACACCAGACGGTAAAATCAAGCCATGTCTTTTGAGAAATGATAATCTTGTCGAGCTGATTTCACATGTCAGAAATGGTGAAAGTGAAGAAAAGCTTGAAGAAATTTTCATAAACGGAATCAATAAAAGGGAACCTTTCAACCAGTAATTTCCTATATTTTTTTATTGAAAAAAATAACATTGTTATTAAAAAGTTGATAAAAAAAAAGAAAAAATAGGAAATAAGGTAAAAACCTTATAACCATTTAGCTTTGGATACGTGGTCGGTGAATGGAAGTGGTTCGTCACTACCCATACCAGGGATGTATCCGTAGATTTCTCTAACTTTGTTGTTTACAGTACTCCATACTTTAGCAACAGGGATTTCACATGGACATACTTCGGAACATTGACCACAGTTGGTACATGCGTCAACCATGTGTACTAAACGTGTTAAGTGGAAGAATGGAGCAGCAGGAGTGTATCCACCAGGTACCCATTCAGGACCTTCAGCTTCTAAACAGCAGTCTTCACAGAAACATAATGGACATGCTTCACGACAACCGTAACATTTCATACATTTGGAGAATTCATCTTCGTATTGATAGAATACATCAATAATATCTCCGGTAGTACCTGCGTAATCAACTTCTTTTTTCTCTTGAGATTCTTTAAGCATGAAGTTGTTGATGTTTTCTCTGATTTTGATACCTTTTTCGATAGGTTCTTCGGTAGCAATTAAACCAGCATCAATAACTTTACCTAATACATCTGCACCTTTGTCGGAAAATACTTCTACGAAAGTAGCTTTTCCAGCTAAAGGACCGATAACTCCCCAGTTACCTAAAGCTAAGTCAGCGTTGGAAGGGATTTTGAGATTACATCTTTGACAGTTTTCTCTTCTACCCATACCTTGTTCTTCTAAGTCACCGATAGCAATACCTTTTTCACCATCAGCAGTTTCCATAATGAGTTTACCTTTGGAAATTTCTTCTTTGATAACATCTTTAGGATCGAGTTCGTATACATCTCTAATCATGTTCATGGTAGGAACAGGTGACATAGTTCCTCCACAGTTTACACCAATCATAATTACGTTATCTTCGATGATTTTACCTTTTTTCATTAATTCACGGATGGTCATTGCGTCACAAGGTTTACATGCAACTGCGAGTTTCATGTCTCTTGCACCATCTAAGTATTTGGATACGAATTTAGCAATGTTTAAAGTACCACAGTGAATGGAACCTGCGGTTTTAATAACGTCAGCAGGGTCAGTTACGAGAGTTGGTACACCGTCGTAAAGATCGTGACCTTCGGTTACAGCAACTACACCGTCAACAATACCTTCTTCTAATAAGTATTTCATGATTGTGGTTACTACTCCACCGTACTCTCCTTTTTCTTTGATATCTTCGATAGCAGAGTATGCGTAGTACATATCATTAATTTTTGCGCTCATTTAAATCTACTCCCATTTATTTACCTACTTGTACAGTGGTAGTTGACATATCTTCAGCTTTTACTTCGGTGTCAGTACCGTCTTTGTAAAGCTCGTTTTTGATTTCGACTTTTTCATCGAATTTTTCAACTTGGATAGCACAAGCTTTTAATTCAACCATTTTGGATTTAGGATCGAAAGAATCGGAATTGGTTAATACGTTAGCAGCACATTCTGCAAAGTGCATAGGAATGTTTACGATACCTTCTCTGATATCATCAGTTACACGTGCAGGGATAGCGATTTCTCCTCTTCTGGAGAATGCTCTTACTACTTCGTTGTTTAAGATTCCTCTTGCTTCAGCATCTTTAGTGTTGATTTCGATGAATCCAGTTTTTACCTCATTGGATAAGGTTTCACATCTTCTGGTCATTGCTGCGTGGTAGTGGAACAATACTCTTGTAGTTGTTAATAATAATGGGTATTCTTCATCTACGGTTTCAACAGGTCCTTTGTGTTCTAATGCTTGGAAGACACCTAAACCATCAGGGTGTGCGAATTTTTCTTTGTGCATTAATGGTTGACATGGGTCGTCTTCGGAAGGACAAGGCCAGTGAAGTGCTTCAGGAGTGTCTAATCTTTCACGGTTCATACCTGCCATGATAGGAGCACATTCTCTGATTTCATCAAAGATTTCTTCAGCAGATTCGTAGTGGAATAATTCTCTAGGAACGCCCATTCTAACAGCGATTTCTTCCATGATTTTCCAATCTACCCAAGCGCCTTCAGGAGGTTCTTGTGCTTTGTGTAAGCATTGTACTCTTCTTTCACCACTGGTGAAGGTACCTTCTTGTTCACCCCAACCTGCAGCAGGTAATACAACATCAGCACATTGTGCGGTATCGGTTAAGAAACATTCTTGTACAACTAACATTTCTAAGTTAGCGAGTGCTTCTTTGGTGTGAGCTACGTCTGCATCAGAGAGAACTGGGTCTTCCCCGTGGATGTATAATACTTTTAAGTCACCAGCGTGAGCAGCGTTCATCATTTCTACTAAGGTTAAACCAGGAGTGGTTGGTAAGTTTACTTCGTAACCTTCTCCACTGTAGTAGTCGTTGAACCATGCGGTAGTTTCTGGGTCTTTAACTTTTCTGTAACCTACGTAATCGGAAGGTAATGCACCCATATCACAAGCACCTTGTACGTTGTTTTGTCCTCTTAATGGGTTTACACCAGTACCTTGTCTACCAATGTTACCAGTTAACATTGCAAGGTTTGCAGTGGACATTACGTTGTCTGCTCCGTGAGAGTGTTCGGTAATACCTAATGAGTATACGATAGCTGCTTTGTCAGCAGATGCGTATTCTACAGCTAAGTGTTCAATTACTTCAGGTTTGATTCCGGTAATTTCAGAAGCCATTTCTAAAGTGTATTTTTGAACGGTTTCTTTCATTTCTTCGAAACCTTTGGTTCTGTTTGCAATAAACTCATCATCTTGCAAGTCTTTGTCGATGATGACTTTAATCATAGCGTTCATTAAAGCTACGTCAGTACCGGTTTCAAATTGAACATATTCGTCTGCGATTTTAGCAGTAGGAGTGAATCTTGGGTCTAATACAACTAATTTAGCACCGTTTTGTTTAGCTTGGATCATTTTACGTCCAAATAATGGGTGTGCTTCCATGTTGTTTGATCCAATACAGAAAATGTAGTCTGCTTCTTTAATACTGTCGAATCCGTTGGTCATAGCACCGGAACCGAAAGTGGTAGCTAAACCTGCTACAGTAGGACCGTGACAAATACGTGCACAGTGGTCTACGTTTTGAGTACCACAAGCTACTCTTGCTAATTTTTGAGTAATGTAAATGTTTTCGTTAGGTGAACGAGCACATGCGTAGAATCCAACTTTGTTTGGATCTTCGTCAGATACTTCTTTGAGTTTGTTAGCAACTAAGTCTAATGCTTCATCCCAAGAAGCTTCTCTGAATTCACCGTTTTCTTTTATTAAAGGAGTAGTTAATCTGTCTTCCCTATTAATAAATTGGTATCCAAAGTTTCCTTTTGGACATACTTTACCCTCGTTTACAGGGTGTCTTTTTAAAGGTTCTACACCAACAATTTTTTCGTCTTTTACAACGAAGTTGAGTCCACAACCAGTACCACAGTATGGACAGATTGTTGGAACATATTTAATTTCAACCATTTTATAATCTCCAAAATTTATATATAAAATAATTTAAAAGAAGCTTTTTTAAAAGCTTCTTAATTTAAGTTTACTAGCTTAATCTTTTAAGTAAGTGTACCAGTAGATACATGCTACAAAGATAGCTCCACCGATAATGTTACCAATGGTAACTGGTATTAAGTTGTTTACAATAATACTACCCCAGTTTACACCTTCAGCACCTAAGAACATACCTAATGGTATGAAGAACATGTTTGCAACACTGTGCTCAAATCCTATGGTAACGAAAGCCATAATTGGGAACCAAATACCAACGATTTTACCGATGATATCATCAGATGCGTTAGCTAACCATACAGCTAAACATACAAGCCAGTTACAACCAATAGCTTTAATAACAGCTACTTCGAAAGGCATGGTAACTTTAGCTTCAGCTACTGCGATTGCTTTTGCGGAAATTGCATAAGCAGGAGCAGTTGCGTCAGTAGGAGCGATTCCACCCATAAATGCTAAAACGTATGCAACGAATAAAGCACCTACGAAGTTGAAAATCCAACTGAGTACCCAGTTTTTAGCGAGACCGCCAACAGATGCGGAACCATCTAAAACACCGATAGTCATAAACATTACGTTTCCGGTGAATAATTCAGATCCTGCGAGGACTACAATGATCAATCCTACAGGGAACACTGCACCGAATACAAATTTTTCTAAACCGATTGGTGCACCAGCTTTTAACATACCGGCACTTGCTACTACTGCTAATAAACCACCAAATGCAATATATGCTCCTGCTAAGAAGGAGAGCAATATTACATTAACGATATTTGCAGAGTTTTTTGCTCCAGCAGTTGCGGAAATTGCTTTCGCAGTGTCTACTGGGCTTTTAAAAGATGAACTCATTTTATCAACCTCTTTTTATTCCCTTTAATTTTATTTTTTATAATACTGAATGAATCCCACAATTTAGTTCAAAGAGTATTATGAGTCTATATATGTTCATTATATATAAAAAGGATTTGTTATTAGAACGTAAAAGAAATATTTAAATAGTACAAATTAACATAATTAATCATAATGATAAATCATGATGGATTATATACACATCGTGAATAAACTCTTTTTTTATAAAATCAACGAATACCACTAATTATAAATTATTATAACAATTATAAATCGATTTAAAGATTAAATAAATGAATATATAAATGTCATAACCCACTATTTTAAAAAAAATATCAATATGAAATATTGTTAATATCATTTCTTTTGGCCGTAAAACATCTATAGATTCACATCAAAATTAAACTAATAAATTTTAAATATTAAATTCGATGATAACTGAATAACTACAATAATTAATTTTCATGATTACATGCATAATTAAGAAGTATTTATATAGATATCATATTATTAAAGCCATTAAAACAAATTAAAAAAATAGAAAAAATATCGATTTATATAACATTTAAGAAATAAATTTATTACATATACGAGAATTAATTTAAAATGGGAGATATAAAATGAAAATTGAAGAAATCGATGCAATAAATTTTAAAAATGATGAAGCACATGAAACAAAAGAAAAAGTTGTTAAAGATGAAACAATTACCTTAACAATTAACGGAGATATTTCAAGAAGCTTATCTGCAATTGAAGATTCACTTAAGGAATTTGCTGTAGGATACTTGTTTAATGAAAATATGGTAAAATCCCTGGATGACATCAAAAAAATTGAAATTGACGGACCACAAATAAATGTTGAAATAGATGACACATTACTTAAAACAAATGAAACCGTTTTATGCTCTGATTCTGCAGGAGGCTGGAGAAGCAAAATAAAACAAGTGAATCCAGTTGAATCCGATTTTCAGGTTGATGTACATGAACTAATCGATCGAATAGAAGAGTTAAAGAACAATGCCGAAATATGGCAAGCAACCGGCGGAACCCATGTTGCAGGAATCGTTTATAAAAATCAGTTTATAGTAAAAGAGGATGTCAGTCGTCATGTTGCAGTTGACAAGGTAATCGGATACGGAATATTGCATGATTTCGATTTAAACCACTCATATGTAATTTACAGTGGTAGAATGCCAGCAGACATGGTGATTAAAATGACAAGAGCTGGTGTGCCGATTCTTGCTTCAAATGCAGCTCCCGCTAATTCAGGTTATAATATTGCAAAAAAAGGAAATATTACTTTAGTCGGCTTTTTAAGAGGCCAACGTTGTAATATATATAATAATCAGAACAGAATTTTATTCTAAAACTGTGTGTCTTGCTTTCAAGTCACTTTCAGTTTGATGCATCTTTTCCATTAACTCGGAAACTATTGCATCTAAAAATACTAATGTTGTTAGTTCAAAAGCGGTTCCCAATGGAGTTAGGGAAGTATAATTTCCATGAATTTGACGTTTCATATAATTTTCATCGTCAACTTCCTTTTTAGTTCTTCCCTTAACAAGGACATAACTGTCAGCAAGCTGACCTAAAGTGGATTCAGGATATGATGTTAAAGCCAAAACTTTTGAACCTCTATTTTTAGCTATTTTAGCAGCTGATACGATAGTGTTTGTCTCACCAGAACCTGAAATAGCTATGATACAATCATCTTCATAAATAGCCGGAGATATGGTTTCACCTACAACATATGCACTTAATCCCAAATGCATTAATCTCATTGCAAATGCTTTAGCAGCGAGTCCTGATCTTCCTGCTCCAGTTACAAAAATATTTTTAGCATTAATAATTATATCTTCAAACTCATCAATAGCTTTTTCATCTAAAAATTCCTGTGCACTTTCAATATTATCCAATATAGCTCTAATAGAGGTTTTCATTATTTCCATTTTATCTAACCCATAAATCAATATTATTAATTATGATTACAATTTTATATATAATTAATGAAATTTGAAAGTAAAGGATTGATCAGTCTAGAAATAAATGGTGAAATTTTTGATTATAAATTATATCAAAGTTTAGATTCACTTTCAAAAACCAAATCCCAAAGAAAATCTGCTAAGGAATTGAATATTTCACATACAGTATTCAATAGAAGATTGCTTAAGGCAGAAGAGAAATTGGGTGTTAATATTACCAAAAAAGTTGGAAATGGAACCATACTTACTTCTGACGGACTGAAATTACTTGAAGAATTTAAAAAATACATTATCCAGATTGAAAAAACCTCCAATATCAACATTGCCGGAGGACATATCAGTACAGGACTGCTGGAAAGTATTCAAACTCCTTTTAACACAAATATCTACAGCAGCAGCGATGAAGATGCATTTGAGCTTGCAAGAAGAGGTGCTGTGGACATTTTGACATTGGATGACCCTTTGATTGCATATGAAAGGGACATCAACTTTATGCCGATAGCATATGACTATCTCGTTTTGGTTTCAAGCCCCGAATCAAGAAACATTGAAAGCATATCAGATTTGGAAGGTCTTGATTTTGTTGGTGTCAACGGTTCAGCCCAAAGGCTAGCCTGGAACAGCTTAAGGCATTATGATATCGAATTTAATATAAAAGTAAGAGTTAACTCTCAATTTGATGCCTTTAAATTGGTTAGAAACTCTGAAAATTTATATACTTTTTTAAATGCCAGCTATTTTAAAGGAAACGAACTATTAAAATATGACACACAACATGTAATCAGTGTTGTCAAAGTAAATGAAGATAAAGCAGAAGTTGATGATTTAATCAGATTTCTACTAAATGACGCACAAAAATCCATTGAAAAACAGGGCTTTTCACCTATGGGTTGAACCTGATTACTTTTCAAATGCTCTCGGAAAAAGTGTAATAGTATAATATTATATAATGACAACTACACTCATGTTACACCATGTTTTTGTGAAAGTTCATATACTCGACCAATATGCACTTTCAAAACATTAAATAATGATGAAACACAATATTAAATTGAAAGATAAAAAGGCGATATTATGGTTAAAAACAGAGATTTACTAGCAATTGGTCACTCTGCTCATGATTACATTATTAGAGTGCCTGAATTTCCAAAAGCTAATTTTTCAGCTCCTATTACCAATATGAAAACATTTAATGGTGGAGCAGCTGCAAATGTGGCTTGTGTTGGAGCAAAATTAGGATTAAAAACTTCACTTGTTTCTGCAGTAGGTGGAGATTTTAAAAGAACTGAATACTATGAACACATGCAAAATTTAGGTATCGACACTGATTCATTAATTATTGTTCCGGGTGAAGAAACACCGACAGCATTTGTCCTGACTGATGAAAATGATGACCAAATCAGTTACTTCTACTGGGGAGCTGCTAAAGAATTTGCACAAAGCAAAGTTCCGGTTAAATCAATTGAAAATACTGAAGCTGTTCATTTAGCTACCGGAGATCCTGAATTTAATTGGAAATGTTCTCAAGAAGCTAAAAATCAGGATTTGCTCGTTTCATTTGACCCAGGTCAAGACCTTGGAATGTATGATACCAAAAAATTGGTTGACGTTATCAAAAACACTACAATCCTCTTTGGTAATCATCATGAAATTGAAAGAATTTTAGATGCTCTTGAAGTTGATTTGCTTGCTTTAAGGCAAATGGGTCCTAAAATCATAGTTAAAACCTGTGGAGCCAAAGGTTGTGAAATTTATTCAAATGAAGATAAAATAATTATTGATGCAATTCCAACCGAAGCTATTGATCCTACTGGTGCCGGAGATTCCTACAGAGCTGGATTTTTATCAAGATTTTTAAATGGAGAATCTCTTGAAGAATCAGCTAAGTTTGCATCATCTGTTTCTTCATTTATTATTCAGCATCAAGGCTGTCAAACCAACATGCCTACTTTTGATGAAGCATTTGAAAGAATGAGTGAATTTTATTAATTCCAATCATTTTTTCAATTTTACTTTATTTTTATCAAAATAACCTTATTTTTATTATACATTACTAATTATTACTATTTTTTAAAAAAAACTTGACTTATATCAATAAAGTTGGAATTAGAAAAAATCCTACTAATTTAAATACTATTAAATAAAGATAAGTGATTATCAACTTTATGTGAAAATTTTTTAAAATAAATTTGACCGTTTTAAATTTAATTGGAGAGATAAGATGACACAGATTAGTGATGCAAAAAAGGGAATTTTAACCGAAGAAATGAAACATGTAGCTGAAATTGAAGGCGTTTCAGAAGATTTCATTTTAAAATCAGTAGCACAAGGTACAATAGTAATACCAAGCAACGTCAACAGAGACATTGAAGCATCAGGTATTGGTGCAGGACTTAGAACCAAAGTAAACGCAACTGTCGGAACCTCAACTGATATTGTAGACTTTGATGAAGAAGTATACAAGGCACAAGTTGCAATCGACCACGGTGCAGACTGCTTAATGGAATTAAGTATTGGCGGAGACTTGGATGTAATCAGAAGAAGAGTATTGGACATGTCCCCATTACCAGTAGGATCAGTACCAGTATATCAAGCTGCAATTGAAAGCATTAGAGAAAATGGTTCTGTAGTTGACATGGACGAAGATGACCTATTCAACACCATCGAAAAACAAGCAAAAGATGGTATTGACTTCATGGCAGTTCACAGTAGTATCAACATCGAAACATTAACCAGACTCAAAAGGCAAGGCCGTGTAACCGGACTCGTATCCCGTGGAGGATCATTCATGTCCGGATGGATTGTTGAAAACGAAAAGGAAAATCCATTATATGCAAACTTTGATTATGTCTTAGACATAGCAAAAGAACACGATGTCGTATTATCATTAGCTAATGGTATGAGAGCAGGATCCATTGCAGATTCAACCGACAGGGCACAAATACAAGAATTGATCATTTTAGGTGAATTAATTGACAGATCCCGTGAAGCAGGCGTACAATGTATGATTGAAGGACCAGGACACATTCCAATCAACGAAATCCCAACCAACGTAATGATTCAAAAGAAAATGTGTTCCAATGCACCGTTCTACATGCTCGGACCTATTGTATGTGATGTCGCACCAGGTTACGACCACATCGTATCTGCAATCGGAGCAGCATCATCTGCAAAAGCAGGAGCAGACTTCATCTGTTACGTAACCCCAGCAGAACACTTAGCTCTTCCAGACCCAGATGATGTAAAAGAAGGAGTCATTGCAACTAAAATAGGTGCTTACGCTGGTGATTTAGCAACCGGCCAAATTGACGGTTCACAAGACCTTGCAATGGCAGAAGCTCGTAAAAGACTTGATTGGGAAGCACAATATGAATGTGCAATGTTCCCTGAAGCTGCACGTGCAAAAAGAGATCAAAGACCTCCTGAAGAAGAAGATACCTGTACCATGTGCGGTAACTTCTGTGCAGTAAAAATCGTGAACGAATGGTTGGACCAATCCGATTCCGACCTAATCAAATAGATAGATTCCTATCTATTTTAACCTCTTTTTTTATTTTAACTTTTAATTTAACTGACCCTTTCTTACATTAACATTAACGTTTTGAAATTCTTGCCTGATTTTTGAGTTGGGACCATATCAAACAGTTGAAATACGCTAAAAAGTGAAAATTGCAAATGTTAATGTCAATCAATATTTCATTACAATTTTACGAAGTCGCTGCAATTTTACCAAATGACTGCAATTTCTAAAATAAGCATTTAAAATAGCCAATAATCTAAATTATAGCATGACAAATACTTATAAATGAAAATATTTAAATATAATCAAAATATAATTAATTCATAACCAACCCTAAGGTGAATAATATGAACATCAACAAAAACATTTCCATTGTTTATGACACAGAAATATTAAATAAGATTAAAGAAATGATACAGGAAGGATTTGACAAACTTAAAAACCTTGTAAATTCAGAACCTCCAAAATTCAATATTTATGACGAACTAAAAGATAAATTTAATGATATTGAAAATAATTTAAAAAGTTATGATTTTTTAAATGAAGAGTTAACTTACCTTCTATTAATTTCAGATGAAATATTATATATCATTAATCAAAACTGTAAAGATTCCTCTTTTGGACATTGCGATTTTGCATTGGAATTATTCGACTTTTTCATTGAAATCTGGAATGCAAAAATCAGATTAATCGAAAATTATTCAGAAATAGAATTAAAAAAACATGAAACACTCAAATCAAACTTCAAAAAAAGATATCACACATATCGACGAGAATTCTATTGGAACATCTATGAATATAGTGAAGATTTCGATGAAAAAGAAATGTATGAATTTGCAAAAAGCCTAAAGGAGTGATTGAATGTCTTTTTTTATAGACACAAATATTGCATTAGGATATTCAATTATTCATGATAAGATACATGAAACCGCAAATAAACTAATAGACGAATTTAATGAGGATATTTATTGGTCCAACTTAGTTCAAGATGAATATACAAAAAAATTTGTCGATATACTTGATGAAATTGA
>NZ_JAFUHT010000011.1 GCF_017468685.1 Methanobrevibacter sp. | reverse complement strand
TTTATACCCAGACTACTGACTAAGAGGTAATATTATGCAAAGATCAAGAGGATTAAAAAGTAGATCAAGAAAAAAAATGACTAAAGTACAAAGACCGGGTAGAACTAACCCAATTACTAACAGACTCCAAAGATTTGAAGAAGGAGACTTAGTTCACATTACTATTAACCCATCCATCCAAAAAGGTCAACCTGCACCTAGATTCCACGGTAAAACCGGTAAAATCGTAGGTCAAAAAGGAAAAGCTTACCTTGTAGCATTAAAAGATGGAAACAAACCTAAAGAGTTAATAGTAAGACCTGACCACTTAAAATTACAAAACTGATTTCTATGATTGGAAAAGAAGTTATTGAAAGCGAACCTATACCAAGTTCAAAAGTTAAGGAAATTATCGAAGAATTTGCAGATGACAATGAATTAAATTACGAACAAAATCTAACTTTAAACCATCTCGCAAGATTCAAAAGATACTCTCCTGAAGATGCGGAAGAAATCTTCCAAAAGCTACAGGATGAATTTGGATTAAGGGATAAAGTCGCTGTTCATATTGTTGATTTGGTTCCACAAGATTTAGCAGATATGAGATTAATCTTTGCTAAAGAACCAACAAAAACAACAAAAGAGGATATGGAAAAAATCCTCGAAATGTTAGAACAATATGATTACATAGAATAGTAATTATACTATTCCTTTTTTTATTTATTTTTAAAAAATTATACCAAACTCACCATTTTTTAGATATCTTTATTATACTTAACAATCAAATTTATTAATAAGTTTATATTATAACTTATTAAAGTTATATAAAAAACAATAGTGAGTGATTAAGATGGCTGATAGAAATAAAAATGAAAAAAAACCAACAGTAAAAAAAGAAGAAAATGCTGTGGTACTTGACTATTTAAGTCGTGGTTATGTTAAATCAGATATGTCTAAATTCGGTGGTAAACCTATTGCTCAAGCTATTGGTACAGAACAATTCACTTTACTTGAATTAGCTCCAAAAAATGGTGTTAATTTAGAAATTCAAGACACTGTATATATTGGAAAAGGAAAAAGAGATAAAATATACAGAGTTTTAGGAAAATTAGATTTTGAAAACTTGACTGCAACAAGTAGAATAGAGCTGGATTATGCTATTCGTGATATTGTTGAAGCGGAAGAAGAAAAATACGTCGAGTTTTTCAATACTACAGATTCTGTAAGTACAAGAATGCATTCACTTGAACTAATTCCTGGAATTGGTAAAAAATACATGTGGGACATTATCAAAGCACGTGAAGAAAAGCCTTTCGAAAGTTTTAAAGATATTTCAGAAAGACTTCCAACATTAGCTGATCCTGCAGGAATGATTGTTAACAGAGTAAAACAAGAACTTGATACTACAACACCAAGAAGAGGTAAAAATAAATATTACATATTTACACAACCTCCAAGAGCTGCAAGAAAAAGATAAGTGATAAATTGACTAGTGAAAATTCCCCATCCTTATCTAAAATAACAAAAGATATCCTAAATCAAAACGGAATTAAGTTAAATAAAAATCTGGGTCAAAATTATCTGATTGATAAAAACAAAAGAGACCAGATTATTAACTTCGGAGACATTACAAAGGAGGATGTTGTTTTAGAAATCGGTACGGGAATTGGAACACTAACAATAGAACTTGCCAAGAAAGCTAAAAAAGTAATTGCTATCGAACAAGACAAAAATATTTGTGAAATATTAGCTAAACGGCTTAAAGACGAAAATATAGATAATGTAGAACTAATTAATGATGATGCGTTGAAAGTGGATTTTCCAAAGTTCAATAAAATCATCTCCAACCTACCTTATCAAATCTCATCACCAATTACATTTAAATTCTTAAACTATGATTTTGACCTGGCCATACTGATGTACCAGAAGGAATTTGCCCAAAGAATGAACGGCAAAGTTGGAACAAAGCAGTACTCAAGGCTTTCAGCCATGCTTTATTTTAAATGTGATGTTAAATTTTTAACCGATGTGAGTTCTGAAAGTTTTATTCCTAAACCTGAAATTGACTCCAGCGTTGTTTGCTTAACCCCTAAAGAAAACACCATCCCCCAGGAAGAGTTTGAAACTTATTCTAAATTCACCCAAGCGCTTTTCCAACACAGAAATAAAAAGATCAAAAACGCTTTAATTGATTCCAGACATATAATTAGCAATATTGACAAGAAAGTCTTGAAAAAGAGATTGAATGCAATTGAAGACGAAAATTTAGCAGAATATCTTAAAAAAAGGGTTGTTGTGCTTGCTCCTGAAGAGATTTTGTTTATATCACAAAAATTAAAGCCTGTTTTTAATGAGTGAGATTATGAGTGATTTTATTATTAATACTGATGATAATGTTTATGTTCCGGCAGAGGACAGTTATCTTCTTGCGGACAATCTAGAAATTGAAAGCGGACAAAGCGTTTTGGAAATTGGTACCGGTTCAGGCATTGTTGCAATGTACGCTTCCAGACTTACAGACAAAATTACAGTTACAGACATCAATTTTGATGCATGCCAGCTTGCTGAGAAAAACTTTAAAGACAATTGCATTGAAAATATTGAAATCCTTTTTGGGAATTTATTTGAACCCGTAAAAAATAGAAAGTTCGATGTAATTTTATTTAATACTCCATATCTACCGACCGAAGATGATGAAGTTATTGACGACACTATAAATTATGCATTCGATGGTGGATTAAATGGTAGGAAAGTTATTGATGTTTTCTTAAATGAAGTGGGAAATCATTTAAATGATGGAGGAATTGTCCAGATGATACAGTCTTCACTTTCAGGAAACCAGGAAACCTTAGACAGATTTGATGAATTAGGTTTTATAGCTGAGATAAAAGCATCAGAACATTTCTTTTTTGAAGACATAACATTAATTAATGCTTACAAAATATAAATGGTGATAAAATGGAACAATGGAAACAATCAGCTCTTACAGGAGCGATACTTATAATACTTGCAGTAATTTTTGCAATACTTAGAAAAGAGATAAATATTTGGATAGTACTAATTATCATTCTTGGCGTGGTTGATCTTATATTCGGATTATATAGAAAAAAAGAAGGAATTTAGGAGAATCTAGAATTCTCCATCATATACAAGTTCTGCTGGGCCTTCCATGAAAGCGCCTAAAGCATTTTCTTTTTCATAAACTTGGAATTTCAAGTCTCCACCAGGCAAGTGGAGCAATATGTTTTCATCGAACAATCCTAGCTTATAACCTGAAATAGCTGTGGATGTTGCACCTGTTCCGCATGCAAGTGTCACACCAGCGCCACGTTCCCAGGTTATCATCTTACCTTCATTTTTGGAAATGACTTCTACAAAGTGAACATTGATTTTTTCAGGGAACACTTCATGTGCCTCAATGGCAGGTCCGTATTTGTTAATGTCGATTTCATCAACATCATCCACAAAAATTATCGCATGAGGGTTTCCGACGCTGATTGCTGTCAGGTTGAATGTGGTGTCAAGAACTTCCAACTCCCCATCAAGGAATTCCTCTTCATCAGCAGTCATTGGTATTTCAGGTGTTTTGAAAGTAGACAATCCCATATCAACTTTGAACAATACTGGTTCATCGTCTTCTAAGGTTATTTCAATTGTTTTGATTCCTGCACGGGTTTCCACAGTCATCTTGTCCTGCTTTAGAATGCCTTTCCTGTATACAAAATCACCAAAGCATCTTATACCGTTGCCGCACATTTCAGCTTCGCTGCCGTCAGGGTTGAACATTCTGTATCCGATGTCTGCAACTTCAGATGGCTCTACAAAGAGAACTCCGTCACCACCAACTCCAAAGTTTCTGTGGCATAATATTCTGCATGCTTCAGCCTTGTCTGCTTCAGGAATTACTTCCCCATTGAATTCGTCAATTATTGGAAAGTCATTACCTATTCCATGCATTTTTGAAAATTTTAATCCTTTTAAATCTACCATATTATCAACTTATTTTAAGTGTGGTGGAATGCTTTGTTTAGCGTATAGGTCTTCAAAGGTTTCTCTTTCACGTACAACAGTGCATTTTCCATCTGTTACCAATACTTCGGATGCTAATGGTCTTGAGTTGTAGTTTGATGACATTGTAAATCCGTATGCACCTGCATTGAGGATTCCTAAAACATCTCCTTCTTCCACATCAGGCATCGGTCTGTCACGTGCAAAAAGGTCTCCGGATTCACATACATTACCTGCAATGTCCACTTCCTGAGTGTTTTGCGCATCCATTTTGCTTGCATCAACTATATGGTGGTATGAGTCATACATTGCCGGTCTTAAGAGTGTGTGGAAACCTGCATCCACTCCGATGAATTTTCTGTAGCTTTGTTTTACGCTGTTAACTGTTACGAGAAGCACGCTTGCATCTCCAACTAGGTATCTTCCAGGTTCGAGATACATTGTTGGGTTGCCCATATCATACTGTTCAAGTTTTTCTTTAAATAATCCTATGTTTACTTCTGCGAATTTATCAAGGTCAACTATGTTTTCTTCTGGAGTGTAAGGGATTCCTACTCCTCCTCCGAAGTCAACGAATTCAAAGTCAATTCCTGCTTCCTCATGGACTTTTCCTGCAATGTCCATGGTTGATTCGATTGCAAGTTTGAATGGTTCAGGGTCAAGAATACCTGATCCGATATGGGAGTGCATACCGATTGGGTTGAATCCTAATTCTTTTGCCATTTCATATACTTCAATTGCTTCTGAATCCATTATACCGAATTTACTCATTACTCCACCAGTGATACAGTGGTCATGGTGTCCTGCACCTACCATTGGGTTTACTCTGAATGATATTTTCAATCCTTCAGGATCAACCACTTTAGCTAATCTTTTAAGTGCGGATACTGAGTCGATGTTTAGGACTGCACCTTCATCATGAACGAATTTAAGCTCATCGTTGGTGATGTTGTTTCCTGTAAAGAGGATTCTGTCACCGGAAAATCCGAGCATTTTTGAGATGTGAACTTCACCAGGGGAAACTGCATCAATGCAGCATCCTTCGCTTTCCAATATTTTCATTACTGCAAGGTTTGTATTAGCTTTACATGCATAGAATACTTTAAAGTCAGAATAATATTTTGTAAATGCTGAATAAAATCTATTATAGTTATCTCTTATCCTATTTTCATCAATTACATAGGTTGGAGTTCCGAATTCTTCTGCAATGTCTACTGCATCTGCGCCACCGATGTCAAGGTGGTTTTTATCGTTTACTTTAATATTTAAATCCATAATCTAAACTCCTTAAAAAAGTTACATTATAATTATAGTTATGATTCTGGTTTTATTTAAACATAATTAAGGAAATGATTTTGCCGATTGGAAAACTGTTTAACAAATATAGTTCATATTAAATATTATGAAAAGAGATTACGGACTAACAATGCGTGGAATAATCAAGAACAATAATGGTGAAATTTTGATTCTAAAAAGGCATCCGAAAAGCCGAACCGACCCAGACACATGGGAGTTGCCAGGAGGTAAAATGGAAGAGGGTGAATTTTTTGACGATGCACTCGTGCGCGAAATTAAAGAAGAAACCAATTTGAATTGCAAAGTTGGAGACCTTGCAATTGCAATACAGCACGATTATCCCTACAAAAGAACTGTACAGATGATAATGTATCTTGATGATATTGAAGGTGAATTTAAAATTAGTGATGAGCATACTGATGGAAAGTATGCTTCCCTAGATGAGATTAAAACATTGAAATTGTCAAGCTGTCTTAAAAAGGTTTTAGAAGAAAAGAATTGGACAATCTAAAATCAATGGGAAAAAAAATAAAAATAAAAAAAGTATATTTGCTTTAGAGTATTTCATCTAAAGCTTTAACAAATTTATCTATATCATCTTTGGTAATTGTCAATGGTGGAACAAACCTTAAGACATTTCCTGCAGTACAGTTGATTAAAAATCCTGCTTCACGAAGTTTATCAACATATTCTGCACCAGGTTTTGTCAATTCCAAACCGACCATCAATCCTTTACCACGCACATCAGCGATGATTTCATTATCCAATTTTTTAAGCTCAGAAATGAAGTATTCACCGACCTCATTAACATTGGATAAGATGTCTTCCTCATCGAATACATCGAGTACCGCATTTGCTGCTGCACATACAAGTGGTCCTCCACCGAATGTAGTACCGTGATCTCCTGGCACGAATGCACTTGCTACCTTTTCGGTTGCAAGGATACCACCCATTGGGACTCCTCCACCGATTCCTTTAGCCATTGTCATTATGTCCGGCTTGACATCAAAGAGTTCATGTGCGAATAGTGTTCCGCATCTTCCAAAACCGGTTTGCACTTCATCAACTATGAATACGATGTTGTTTTCATGACAAAGTTCTTCAATCTGTTTTAGGTAATCAGCATCTGGAACATTCACTCCGCCTTCACCCTGAACAGGTTCAACAATGATTGCGGCAGTGTTTTCAGTGATTGCATCTTTAATAGCTTCAATGTCATTGTATGGGACGTTTATAAAACCGTCTGGAATGACTGCCTTGAATGGCTCATGGTATTCCTCATGACCGGTTGCTGCAAGTGTCATTATTGTTCTTCCGTGGAATGAATCGACAGTTGAAATCACTTCGCTTTTACCAGTGTATTTAACAGCCAGCTTAATTGCACCCTCGTTTGCTTCAGCACCACTGTTAGCATAAAATATTCTGTCAAAGTTGGTTTTATCAACTAATTTCTTAGCATAGACCAATGCAGGTTCATTATAGTAGATGCTTGAAATGTGAATAAGCTTTTCTGCCTGGTCCTGAATAGCCTTTACAAGTTTTGGGTGATTGTGACCTAGGCAGTTTACTGCAATACCTGCAAACATATCAATGTATTCATTTCCATCAATGTCAGTTACTTTAACACCTTCTCCATGGTCCAATACCACAGGCTGTCTTGTGAAAGTGTTAATGAAATAATCATCTTCAATCTTAATCAAATCTTGAGTATTCATTTTAATTCTCCATAAACTATTTAATCAATAATATTTATATTATTAGTATTATTTAAAAATTAGGTGATAAAATGAAAGTCGCTATAATCGAAACTGATAAAGGAAATATTGAATTAGAATTATTCCCAAACGAAGCACCTGGAACCGTAGCTAACTTTGAAAAGCTAATCAAAGAAGGATTCTATGACGGATTAACTTTCCACAGAGTAATTCCAAACTTTGTAATTCAAGGCGGATGTCCTAAAGGAAACGGTACTGGTGGTCCTGGTTACACTATCAAATGTGAAACCGAAGGAAACCCTCACAGACATGGAACCGGTGCATTATCCATGGCACACGCTGGTAAAGACACTGGTGGAAGCCAATTCTTCATTACTCACTCACCACAACCACACTTAGACGGTGTTCACACCGTATTCGGTCAAGTCATCAAAGGTCAAGATGTCGTTAATGCAATCCAGCAAGGCGACAAAATGAACAAATTGACCGTAGAAGAAAGATAATTATTATCTTTCACTTATTTCTTTTTTTATAAATTTATATTACTTTAAACACTTAATAGACGAAAAGTTGTCTGACATTGTAAAATTGTTCTCATTTATAACTGCTTATTTCAAATATAGGGAAGCATATACATTTTTAATAATTAATTTTTAACATCCCCATTACAATATTGATTCGCCCGTAAACGTGTTAATTTTACATTATGAAATCAATATTTTATTAAATATGAAAAAATAGAGGGTAATAAACTGAAATATTTATATACAAGATATTCAATACTATAATTAAGATTTAAATAAATTTACGGAGGTTAAAAATTATGCAACAAAACTTCACACAAAGAATAGAAATGCAAATACCACAAGAAAATGTATATAGTGGGTCTGGAATTATTGTAGATAAAGAGAATAGATTAATGGAATTTCTAAAAAATCATTACAACTTCCCCTCTGATAATTTAAATGAAATTCTTGATTATATCGAAGAAGATTCAAAATTAGAAAGAATAATTTATGAAATGCCTAAAATCATTTCTAAAGAATTTCAAAAAAGTCCAGTTTCAATAGACTTTATGAAATATGCATCTCCAGATGAAACTACCCTTCAAATTACAATTAAAAGTCCATTTGATGGTGAAACATCTGGTGATAAGGAAGATATTATTTTAGAAGAACTTTTTAAATATGATAGTCCTGATAAACACTATTTTATAACAATGGAGTTTTAAAAATGCCTGAAAAAGAAAAATTTGACTGGTGCGATTATTATCAATTGGGAAAAAGCTACCAGAATGAAGATGACATTGCTAAATTAAGAACAGGCATTAATAGGTTTTATTTCAGTAGCTTTTTGAAATCTAGAGATTACTTGTTGGAAAATAACATTTTTCTTGACAGCACCAGTAAAAAGATTATGAATTCAACCAGTGGGAAAGTTCATAGCGAAACAAGAAACATTTTCAAAAAACATCCTAATCTCAATGTTTCAAAAAAAGGTGAAAAGATAGCTAAGGAACTGGATAATCTGCACAACTATAGAAATCTGGTTGATTATGATGCAGAAAAACCAAAAAATATCAAAAATGCATTTAATTACTGTAAATCAAGAGCTAAAAAATATTTGATTTACTGGATGAATTGAATTAATCAACAGTTGACTTAATTCCAACCAATGAAGCAAATACAGATGCTATGCATAACACTACACAAATCAAACAGGTTATCTGACAGCTTTGTGTCAACAGCGGATAATACTTTTCAACAATCGGCACATTACCCATTACAAATGCAAATACAAGTGTCAGTATTCCCATACTCATTGCCTGACCGACTGTACGCATTGTCGCAACTGCCGCTGAGGCCATTGAGGTGTCTTTTGGTGGAACTGAACCCATTATCACATTTGTATTCGGCGGTGAGAACAAACCGAACGCAATACCATATATAACCATTGCAACTATCAGAAATTCAAGTGATGTTTCACTGCCTAAAGTTGAAAATAAGATTAATGATACTGTTCCAAGCCCCATTCCAATGGCGGCCATGATTTGAGGAACATACCTGTCTGAGAGTCTCCCTGCTATAGGTGCGAGGACTACCTGACATATTGGTGCAATTAGCAATATTATGCCTGTGAACTGTGAATCAAATCCCATAATATATTGCAAATGATAGTTCAGAATTATTGTTACTGCATAAGTTGCAAGATATGCTGAAAGTGATGCGAAATTTGCTGAGAGGAACCTGCGGTTTTTGAAAAATCTAATGTCGAATACAGGATGAGATTGCCTTAATTCGATTAAACCGAACATTACCAGAAATATGATTCCAAGAATGGTCAGGATCACTCCTAAAGCTTCATTGAGGATTGTAAATCCATATATGAATAGGACCATTCCAATTCCATACACTACAGATCCTTTTATATCGATTGGAATTCCCTCAAATGTTATCCATTCCTCTTTGACCCTGATTAACAGCAATGCGAGAATTACGAACAGGAATGGTACGCAGAAAAGCACTACTGATCTCCAGCCCAGATTATAGTTAAGTATACCTCCAAGAACCGGAGATAATGACAATCCAATATAAACTGCAGTAATGTTTATTCCAAGTGCAGCCCCTCTTTCTTCAGGCTTGAATGCTGATACTATCATTGCCATTGAAGTGACATTGATGAATGCAAGTGCAATACCCAATACTAAACGGCAGACTAAAAACAGTTCAGTTGATGTGACAAGCACATTGACTATTGAGATTATAAGAAAGAGTACACAGCTTATGATTGTCACTTTTTTAAGACCGTATTTTCCGGAAATCTGGCCTGCCGGAACAGACAGTACGGCCACTACCAAAAGAAAGATTATTGTAACCCAGTTTTGAACTATATTGTTCATTCCAAATTCCGCTGCTATTGATGGAATAACAACATTAACTGCATTGACAGCGAAAACCGTGAAAAATGACAATACTGAGCAGATTAAAAGGATTAGATTTTTATTTTCCATTATAAGTATATTTGCAAGTGATAGGATATAATTATTGTTTATCTGTGTGCTGAATCATGATGGTTTTTTACATGTTGAGTGCAATATTTACTCCATCATATGAACTTTATTTTACATTTACAATGCAATATTTACTTTGTTTAGTTAAAATGACTTGAAATAATGAGAAATATTTATATACTACACAGTATAAACTATAATCAAGGATTAAATAAAATTTAGGAGGATAAGTTATATGCAGAATAATTACTCACAAAGACTTGAAATGCAAATTCCGAAAGAAAACGTGTATACTGGAACAGGCATTGTTTCAAATTTTGATGATGAGTTTGATAAGTTATCAAAAAGCTACACCATTCATGAGTACAATGATGTAAAAGGTTTCATTAGAAAACATGAGAATATTCTCCCATTTATTCATGAGCTTACTCCATTAATCAATAAATACTTTCCAAATCATAGAAAATTAATTGAATTTTGCAAAGATCCCGAATTCCTCGATTTGGATTTCATAATGATTTATGTTGAATGTAACGATTATGATAAAGACAGAATTACATTAGACAAATTTGAAGATGAACCTTTATACATGTCAAAATTCTCAAAAAAAATTAACGGATTAGTCTGTGTGGATTTGTGGTAATATGAGTTTTGATTTTAAAAAATATTATGATGTTGCTAATCATTTAAAAAATCATTCCTCTAAAGAGGAATATCAGCGATCTTCAATAAGCAGATATTACTATTCAATCTTTCATCCCGTGAAAGATTACTACGAAAAGTCTTTTAGAAAAATATTGCCTTCAAAAGATAGTCATTCAGAATTAATCAAAGCACTTGAAGATTCTCCATTTAAAGAAGAAAATAAATTAGGAAACCATATGAGAATTTTAAGAAACAATAGAAATGCCGCAGATTATCATAAAAAAGAATTAGGAGAAAACAAGCTCAAAAATACTAAAGATCGAACCGATAAGGCATTACTCTTATTAGACAATCTTATCAAAAATCCGTTAAGATTAATCAAATAAGTTATTTGGTGTGCTGAACCAGTACAATGTTGATTCCATTCGGGTCAACTACTCTTGCCATGTAGCCTACTTGAGTTTCAACAGGTTTTAAGGCAATGTCTGCACCCTTCTCTTCTAATTTTTGAATTTCTGCATTGATATCTTCAACATCCATTCCAACAGAATATAATCCGATTTCAAAATTAGGATTTTCAATTAATTCCAAACCTGCAAAGCCATCCCCATCAAGTAAGGTAATTTTACCTCCAGGAACATCGAAAACTTCATCAAGAGTAAAATCCAGAGTTTCTGTGTAGAATTTGACACTTTCTTCCATATCCTTAACTATCATTGTTGCGTATCTGATTTTCATGGTTGATAGTTTATATAAGGGCTTATTTTAATTTTTTCATTAGACCACTCATTCTTGCATAGTGGAACATGTAGAGCTGAACGTATCCTGCATTCTTGCCGAATTCCTCCATTCCGAATTCCCTTACCTTTGCAACGCTTATGTCCTTTCCATTAAAATACAAGTGTGACACTATTCTTTTTATCCATACGTCACTTGGAAATGCTTGCCTGAAGTTGAATCCGTAGAGCAGTATGCAGTCTGCCACCTTAGGACCTACTCCTGGAACTTCGAGTATTGTCTGGAATGCTTCGTCATAGGTCATTTTTGATATTTCTGAAAGGTCCATTTCAAGTGTAAATAATTCGCTTGCCTTTCTCATGTATGGTGCTCTATATCCCACGCCACAATTTTTAAGATTATGTGTGCACTCTTCAATATTTGAAATGTTTGATGAATTAAATTCCTCTTCCTCATCCAAGTACACGTTTAATAAATCGTTGCTTTGAGGAAATGTATAGTAATTTTGATGCTGATTTCCCCAGTTCTGTTTTATTTGAGAAATTGATTTTGTCCATCTCTTGATGGAGTTGTTTGCAGAACAAATTGATGAGATGACACACTCGAAGGGATCAGGTGCCAAGAATAATCGCAAACCATTACAGAACTTGGACATGTCCTTGAGTTCCTCGTGATTGTTCAAATATTTGTAAAACTTGTTTAAATCAAAATTTAAATCGAAAATATAGTTAAGCTTAGAAATAGCTTTTTTGTCCTCATGGTTGAATTCAAGATAGTCTCCGGATTGCTTTACTTGAAAAATCCTGGGTTCACTGTCAACCATAACGACATTGCTGTAAGTCTCATTATCAAAATTCCATGGAGGCTGGGAAGTCTGGCCTGAATTGATTGTTAGGTCTAGGTTAATATTGGATTTGATTATCATAATCTGATGGCCACATTATTGTCTTTTAAGTACTCTTTAACAGTAGGGATTGAATATTGGTTGAAGTGGAAAATGCTTGCTGCAAGAGCCGCTGAAACATCAGTCTTTTCGAAAACTTCTAGAATATGTCTAGGTTCTCCAACGCCTCCGCTTGCAATTACAGGAATGTCAACCGCATCATTGATTGCTTTGTTTAGTTCAATGTCATATCCGTTCTGGGTTCCGTCCCCATCCATACTGGTCAGCAGCACTTCACCGGCTCCACGTTCCTGACACTCGATTGCCCATTGGATTGCATCAATTCCTGTGAATTCACGTCCACCGTAGATGCTTGTGTCAAACCAGCAGTATCCCTTATCGGTTTCAATGACTGTCTTATCCGGTGCGTCATCAGGATGGTCAACATATCTTCTTTTGGCATCAATTCCAATGACCACAGCCTGTGAACCTACCACTTTTGAAGCTTCAGTCAATAATTCTGGGTTTTTTATAGCTGCAGTGTTGGTTGAACACTTGTCAGCTCCGGCTTTAAGCATGTTAATGTAATCTTCAACTTTCCTTATTCCACCACCTACGCAAATAGGCATGAATACATTTTCAGTTAATCTGTCAATTACATCTGCCATTGTGGCTCTGCGTTCATGGGATGCAGTGATATCTAAAACTACAATCTCATCTGCACCTTCCTCATAGTAGCGTGTTGCCAAATCCACAGGATTTCCAGCATATTTTATCTCTTTAAATTCAACGCCTTTTACTACACGACCTTCAGGAACCTGCAAATCACAATCTAGACAAGGAATAATTCGTTTGGTTAACATATAAATCTATAAAAAAAGTAGTGGATTGTTTGTAAAATATCCTTAAGCGGAATATCTTAAAACAAAACATAATATTGCTAAAATAACAGTAGCAACGATAACATGTTCAGGTGAGAGTTTTGGACCTAAACTTTCTTCATCAAAGTATCTTACTAAACCTGCACCAGTTTGAGGCATAGAAATCTTATTATCTTTTTTTGCCATAAATAATTCTCCATAAAATTAATTCATAAAATAACTGAATATAATTATTTTTTTCATCATATATAAAGGTTAAATTTTTTCCTTCTTGATAACTTTAATATCACTTATTCTAGTATCAGGATATTGACCATCATCATCTTTTTCAACAGCTTTTACCATATCCCATACAGTTAAAAGTGCTACACTAACACCCGTGATAGCTTCCATTTCAACACCAGTCTTGCCCAATGTATTGACTGCACATTTTGCAATGATTTCATCTTCTTTTACTACAAAATCAAGTTCAATTCCTGTCAAAGCCAACGGATGACATAATGGTATTATTGAAGAAGTGTTTTTAACAGCCTGTATTCCTGCAATTTGGGCAGTAGTTAAAACATTTCCTTTCTTTATATCCTCGTTTTGAATCAGTTCAATAGTGTGTTTGTCTAAAAATATGCTTCCCTGTGCTATTGCACGCCTTTTTTGATCGGGTTTTCCGCCCACTTCAACCATGTGTACTCCACTGTCTGTTAAATGTGTAAATTCTTCTGCCATACTATCACTTTTCACTTACTTCCAATACGTCCAACTGTTCACAAACTGCATTAACACCCAATATCTCACTTACATTAGGTTGACTTCTTCCCTCATCTCCGGATATCAGTTCCTTGATGTAAAGTCCTCCTTCTGTTTTGATTTTCATGCTAAAAGTTTTATCGTCAATCACTTCATAAGACAAGTCCAGAACATGCTTGATTCTAACCATGTCAGTTCTTCTTCTAAGTACTCTTAGAGGTGTTTGCTGGTTTATTTCATCCAGTTTCAACAAATCTTTTAATTTATCCTCATCATATGCCTCATCACATTTTACAATAGCCTGATAAACCTTATATGTATCAGGTGAGGATTGCTTTATTTCAGCTTTTCTTGGCCTTTCGCATAAGTGCAGGTTATGGTATGAGGTCTTTCCCTCATTGATTTTGTTGATTTTTTCCTCCATTTCGGCCAAATCAATATTTCTTATTCTTGGCTCCTTAATTTCCAATACAAATGGCCTTCCTGAACCAAGCATCAATACATCAATGTCTTCACGACCGGCACCGTGGAATTTTGCTTCACGTCCATTGGTTACTTTTAAGAAATGCTCGGATATTAGCTCTTCAACGGATTCTGGATACTGTTTTCCTGTGTAATTACACTCTTCACAACCTCTGCCTTTGCATTTTGTGCATGGCCATTTGGTTTGAGGTATTCCACGTTTTAGCTTATTGTATTTTCCTTCTATGTATAACGGATTAATCTGAATTCTGACTTTCGGATTTTTAGTCAAATCTATGTTGAAAACAATGTCCTGTCTTTCAAATTCGGCATCCTTATCATACCTTTCCCAAATTCCAAGACCAATTAACCTGTTAACTTCCTTTTTAAGAGTTTCAACACCTAAATTGAATTTTTCAGACAATTCCTCATCACGTTTTTGAATATCTTTGGGAATTTGTGAACCTACAAGAAATGTATCGAACTCAACACCAAGCTGGTTTATTTTAGCATCAATCTTATCATATAAATTATCATCCAGCTTATAAAATATGTTATCACAGATTACACAATCAACATCATCCAAGTCAATATTTAACTCTTCACAGACCTTGTCTGCCCTTTCGATATTGTTTGCGCCTTCGATTGTTCTTGACAGTTTGCGTCCAAGACAATGCTTGCAGATTTTACCATCAGTTTCCTTTAAAATATCACTAGCTAATTTCATATTATCTTTGCATGAATTGTCCCATCATACGGTTCATGGCTCCCCCTCTCAGGCGTCCGCCACGTTTTCCTATTCCTTTCATGGTCTTTTTGGTGTTGTTGTAGTATTTCAATAGTTCCTTAACTTCACTTTCATCAACACCAGATCCTCTTGCGATTCTCTGAATTCTGGATTGTTTTATGATTTTAGGATTGAGCATCTCCTCTTCTGTCATTGAAGACATCATGATTTTATATGACTCCAATTTCTCTTCTGTCATTTTAGATGCCTCTTTTGAGATTTTGTTTCCCATACCCGGAATCATGTTGAGGACCTGCTGCATCGGACCCATGCTGTTCATCATCTCAAACTGGTTTTTCATATCCATCAATGTGAACTTACCTGTAAGCATGTTGTTCATGGTCTTTTCTGCAATATCCTCATCGATGTTTTCCTCTGCCTTTTCTATAAGGGATTTGATGTCTCCCATACCAAGCAGTCTGGAAATGAATCTTTCAGGGTCAAAGAGTTCAAAGTCATCCACTCTTTCCCCTGTACCGATGAATTTGATTGGAGCGCCAGTTTCAGCTACAGCAGACATTGCACCCCCACCTTTTGCTGAACCGTCAAGTTTTGTAATGATAATTGAACCAATGTCAGTTGCCTGTGAAAATGCCTTTGCCTGTTCACCTGCCTGCTGACCGATTGTACCGTCAATTACAAGAATAGCTTCATTAGGATTGATGATATTATCCAATTCATCCATCTCAGCAATCAAATCGGATTCTTCCTTGTGTCTTCCTGCAGTATCGAAAATTATGACCTTACGGTTTTTGAACTCCTTAAGACCTTTTTGGGCCAAATCAAGTGCATCCTTATTGTCAGGATCCCCATATAAAGGAACATCCATCTCTTCAGTCAGCTGCCTTAACTGTTCATATGCTGCCGGCCTCCATGTGTCTGTACATACAACAGCCGGGTTGAAACCTTTCTTTTGCAGGTATCTGCACAGCTTACCTATAGTGGTGGTTTTACCTGAACCCTGAAGACCGAGGAATAATATCTTATATGGTCTGTCGTTAATGTCAAGGCCTGCTGCTTCACTGCCTAAAAGGTTGACCATTTCTTCATAAATAATTGTTATAACATGTTCTCTTGGAGTAATACCTTTTGGAGGTTCCTCTTCAAGAGCACGTGATTCTATTTTTTTTGATAAATCTAAAACTAATTTAATATTAACGTCAGATTGAATTAATGCACGTTGTATGTCTTTTACAACTTCTTTTATTGTTTTTTTATCAATAACTGACATTCCTACTAATTTTTTCATAGTATTAGTAAGATTTTCTCCTAAATTTCCGAGCATATTAATCACATCTATTAGAAAAGTTAATTATTATATTAAGATATATTTATATTTATTAAGTTTTAATAATTTTCGTGTGAGTACTATGTTAGAAGAAGTAATCAAATCATTAGAAGAATCCCCAATTGTCAAAAAAGGAGATTACAACTATTTTGTAAATCCTATAAGTGATGGTGTTCCTGCAATGGACCCTATAATGCTTAGAGAACTGTCACTTGCAGTGCACAAGTATGCTGACTTGAACATTGATAAGATTGTAGCTGTGGAAGCAATGGGAATACACTTGGCAACTGCATTGTCCCTTGCAACAGACATTCCATTTGTCGTGATTCGTAAAAGACAATATGGCCTGCCAGGTGAAAAGGAAGTATATCAAAAAACCGGTTACGGCTCATCAAACCTTTATGTTAACGATTTGCATGAAGGTGAAAAGATTTTGCTCATTGACGATGTTGTAAGTACCGGAGGAACCCTAGTGGCATTGATTAAGACATTGCAGGATATGGGTTTGGATTTAAAATCCGTAGTGGCAATCATTGACAAAGGTCAGGGAAAGGAAATAGTTAAAAAAGAAACCGGAATCGATGTTTTATCTATTGTAAAATTAGATGTTATTGACGGCAAGGTAGTTATCGAAAGCACAATTGAAGATTAAAATGTCAATGTATGATATGGATTTAGACAAGGTAATTCGAAAAATCAACTCAATCGATGCAAAGACAGTTGGATTACAGTTTCCAGAAGGCCTAAAGGTTCAAGCCACAAAAATAGCTCGTGAAATAGAAGAGGAAACCGATGCAATTGTTATAATTTCAGGAGATCCATGTTTTGGAGCATGTGATGTCGGCGACTGGAAAATGAAAGGTTCAGTGGATTTAATTATTCATTACGGCCACACCCCGCTTCCTTTGAAATATGAAATCCCGACACTGTTCATTGAAGCATACTCAAAAATCGACATAAGAAAAGACCTTAAAAAAAGTTTGGAATACTTAAAGGAATACTCACGAATAGGACTTGTAACAACAACACAGCATTTGCATCTTTTAAGTGAAACAAAGGATTTTCTTGAAGACAACGGAAAAGAAGTGATTTTAGGCTCATCCCCATCAACCAGAAAGGGACAGGTTCTGGGATGCAATTTCTCATCAATCAAGGATTTGGAAGTGGATGTGATACTGTTCATAGGTAACGGAAATTTCCATCCGCTGGGAATAAAACTATTTTCAAACACCCCCGTACTTGCCTTGGATCCCTATAACTCTGAAATCAGAAACATGGAGGAGTTTGCAGACAGGATTTTAAGAATTCGTTTTGCAAGAATAACCAAAGCTCGCAGCGCTGAAAAATGGGGAATTCTGGTATCCTCAAAAGAGGGACAATACCGTATGGCACTGGCAAAAGAAACCAAAAAACTGCTTAAAGAACACGGAATGGAATCATACATCATACTGGTTGATAATGTGACTCCCGATGCATTGCTCCCATATATGGAATTGGATGCATTTGTCGTCAGTGCATGTCCAAGAATAGCTATTGATGATTCACAGATGTATAAAAAACCGCTTTTAACACCACAGGAATTAGAAATTGTTTTAAATAAGCGTGAATGGGAAAACTATCAACTGGATGAAATTTTGTTCCATGAAAGATATGGTTAGAAAAACTTTAATCTTTTCCAACCATATGTTTGGACTCTTTTTTAATTTCACATTCTGCATTATTCCTCAAAATTATTTGTTGCGTTTTATGCCTGCCACTTTTCGGAATAGGGATAGGGTCACTAATTTTTCTGGCTTCACATTGAATCCTATCGCCTTTAATTCTATCTCCTTTTTTAACATAGATTGTCATATTGCATCACCATCTAATATTTAACATCCAAATGAATGCCTTTTTCCTCCAGTTCATCTAGAATATCATCCACAGTGAAAAGCTCGAGCTGCAGGTCATATACTATGTCTGAAATATTTGGATTGTTATGGGTTCTGCAATATTCAATTATCTCATCGACCTGTTGAGACTTTGGAATTTCTCTAAAACTCATTTCCCTTTGAATTATTCCATTATTATAATTATTAAAGTATGCAGTTCGTGCCATAAGATTAATTGCACTGGTATTGCTTAATCTATCAAAGTTTTTATTTGAAATTTTGGGGAATAGTACAACAGTATTTTCAATATTTTCAATGAGGGGTTTAATGTCATGATAGATTTCGTTGAAATGATCCAACATGCCATTGAAAAACATTTCCTCATCAACATGAACATTAAGCAACAGTTTGGTTTCTGTTGTCCATCCTAATTTATCGCAAATCTCAATTGACAATTCATTATTAGGAAAATGTTTAATTAATTGCGGTTCCATTGCATTAATTATTTTTAATGTATTTTCATTTTCATTAATGAAATCATAGATTTCTTTTTCGGATGAAAGAAAATTATACTTACTATTAAGTTGATTTGACATTTTTAAACCTCCTATATTCTTATATTAATTTTAAAATTAAAGAATGGAGTTTATCCATTCAAAGTTTAAATAATATTATGAACTTCATTACTTTTAAAAGTATCTATATAAGTCTAAAACAATATTATAAGTTCATATCAATATTGTTTTAGGATAAAAAGAATTAAACATCGATTTAAATAAAAACAAAATAATAAATACTTTTAAATATAAACATGAATAAAGTTATTATATTAAAGAAATTTTTATATTTTTGGTGATTTTAATATGAGTGTGGAAGAAGAAAAAATAGTAATGCCTGGAGACAAATTGGGAATTATTGAGCAATACCTACCAGGAGAAGGTACTTATGATGATAATGGAGACATTAAATCAGCAGTACTAGGAAATGTTAAAATTAATCAAAAAATGAAGGTAATTTCTGTTGTGTCAGATGCAAAACCAGCTCTTTTGAAAGTTGGAGATGTTGTTTATGGTCAGATAACTGATATCAAACCTCAAAGGGCTAACGTTAAAATCGACTGTATGAAAGATAATGGAAGACCATTAGCTCTACCTTATATGGGAGCTATTCACATTTCACAAGCAAAAAAAGATTATTTAGAAAAATTATCTGATGCTTTTAGAATAGGAGACATCATTCAGGCAAAAGTAGTGAAAATTACCGGAGACAATGTTGATTTGGGAACTGTGGATGATGATTGTGGAGTCCTAAAGGCAATGTGTACCCGTTGTAGAGATTACATGCATACTACACAAAAAGAAAATGAACTTCAGTGTAATACTTGCAATAAAAAAGAAAGACGTAAAGTCTCTAAAAACTATGTTAATGATTAATTAAGGTTGATAAAATGGAAAATTTTGAAATTATTGAGGATAAAACTTTAGAACTCACTTTTGAAGTAAAAGATGAAAGTCACGGAGTTTGTAATGCTTTAAGACATATCTTAATGCAGGATCCTGATGTTGAATATGCTGTTTACAATATCGATCACCCTCTTACTGGAAAACCACAAATGACAATTAAAACCAAAAGAGGAAAAAGACCTAGAACTGTATTGAAAAAAGCAGCAGAAGAATTACAAAAAGAAAGTTCTAACTTTAAACAACTTATTGATGAAGCTTTATAGCTTCAATTTTTATTTTTATAGTGGTTAGATGGCAGATTATAAAATTCCCTCCCTAACAGCGGACATTTTTATTTTTGATAATGATTTTAATTTTATTTTAATCAAAAGAAAAAATGAACCATATAAAGATTGTTGGGCATTGCCCGGAGGGTTTGTTGAATACGGTGAAAGTGTAGAAACCGCAGCAGTTAGAGAAGCCAAAGAGGAAACAAGCATTGATGTTGAACTCATTGATTTGGTAAATGTTTACTCCAAACCGGATAGAGACCCAAGGGGACACACAGTTACTGTAGCATATACTGCTAAAGGAGATTTTACAAGTAAAAATGCCAATAGCGATGCTAAAGATATTGGTATCTTTTCACAGGATGATTTAAACAACCTTGAAATTGCTTTTGACCACAGAAAAATAATTAAAGATTGTATAAATAAAGCTAAAAAATGAATATTTAAGGTTAATATTTAAATAGCTTAAAAAAAAGATTATTTAATATTACATATAATTTAAAGATTAAATTGAGGGAGAGTAAATGGAATTTTGTCCTGAATGTGGGGCTATGATGCTTCCAAACAATGGCGTTTTAAAATGTAATAAATGCGGATACTCAAACGAGTTAAACGACAATGCACAATATGAAGTTTCAAAAGAGATTAATGCTGAAGAAACTGTAAAATATGTTGAAGATATAGATATGGGTGAAGGCGTAACTGAAATTTGTCCTAAATGTGGACATGATAAAGCTACTTACGAATTAAAGCAAACCCGTAGTGCTGATGAAGCACCTACCCGTTTTTTCACATGCAAAAAATGCAAACATAAATGGAGAGAATACGATTAAGAAGGTTTTTTCATGAAAGAATCTAAAGAAAAAGAGCATAGGATTTCTAATTTGAAAGACATGATAGACAATGTCAAAGACGAGAAAGAATCCATAAACTTTGAAGACATCGAAGAGGATTCTGAATTAATAAGCTATCTCAATGAAGACAATCTTAATTATGAAGAATTAGAAATCGATGATGAATTCATTTACCATCCCGGTGATGAAGACAAAAGTGCCATTACTTTAGAAGAAAACCCAATCGATGAAGAATTTATTATCAAAACTCCAAAAAGTGAAGATATAAACGAAAATGACGAATACGATGAATTCGAAGATGATTTTGTCGGAGAAATAAGTGAAAACTTCGATAATATCATCAATGCGAAAATTAGAGGAAAACCTATTCTAGCTATTGTCAGTTCAATACTTGGAATCATCCTCTTAATCATATCTGTTTTCATATTTGAATCACGTAGTGATAGAGTAATAGACAATGTTGTTGCCGGTGAAAGTAGCTTCATGTTTGTTATTTTCCTAATTGTAGGATTATTCTTATTATGTTATGGAATTTTCAAATTGTTCGATATTAAAAATCCGTTTGGAAATATTACAAGCAGAATTGACTCTATTGACAATGAAGATGAAGACAAAAAAGATGATGATAACACCAAAAAAGAAAAACCATCCCCGAAAGTTATACCAAAAAGTAAAATTCCCCTAGATAAAGAATCTTATAAAATAGGAGAATTTGATATTGAAGATTTAAAAACTTCTCTTAAAAAACCTACTACTTCTAGTAAAAAGCCTGTTGTTGAAGATATCGAAGATTTACCTCCGGCAAAAGAAAAGACTCCGAAAAATGACGAGTTAACTGCTGAAGAAATTGAAGATATCGAATACGAACAAGCAAAGCTTGAAAGTGAATCAATTGATGATATTTTCGCTGAAGTTGAAGACATCGAGGATATAGAAATCATTTCAATTGACTCTAAAGAAGAAAAATAATATTTCTAATGTGGGGCCTGTGGTCTAGTTAGGAATGACGTGGGACTTCGGATCCCAAGATCGAGGGTTCAAATCCCTCCAGGTCCGCTTATTTTTTCACCCTAACAACTGCCTCTTTAAAAAAGTCAGGAATCAGTGATCTATACATTGGACTTTTGAATAACATGTTAATATCACTGTCTATAATGTAAGTGTAGCAGGAATCATCTTCAGCCCTCATTCCACGACCATACGCCTGCATTAATGTCATTACTGTTTTATATGCATACCATTTCTTATCCCTTTTCATCCTCATATTGACCTGTTTGTCTCCGAGATATGGGAACGGTATTTTATAAATAACCTGGAATCTGCATTTATCATATGGCAAATCCACACCTTCACTCATTGATGGAGAAACCAATACTAAAGGATTTTCATCTTTCTCAAAGAAATTCAATACCTGTTCCCTGTTTTTTGAAGTGTGTGATACCAAACGGGAATTATAAAGGTTATTTGTAATGTATTGCTGACATTTATAGCTGTGAGTGTGTATCAAACCCTTGTCCCCTTCATGTTTTTTAAGAATCTCCTGCAGTATAGGGATTGTTTTCGGTGCAGTGTTTTTTATTCTGTTTGCAGACATTTTTCCTGCAAGATTAAGAATAATTGGTCTTTTTTCCTTGGTAAACGGACTGTCAACCTTAATGTGGTATACTTCATTCGGATTTAATCCCAACCATTTTGAAAACATTTTATGTGAAAGGATTGTTGCACTCATAAATATTACAACATCTCCATATTTTAACAGGTGGTTTTTAGCGTAATGATGGACTCTCAACGGTTTAAAACAAACGCTTGTTTCATCTGTGTCAATTACCCAATTTCTTGGTTCCTTTTCAAGATTATCCTTAAGAGTTTTAAGTCTGGCGATTGTTGATCTTATCCTGTCTGCTTTATTTTTACTTACATCTTTTAAGTCAATTTCCTCATAGGATTCCCTTATTGCATCGACTTCCATTACCCAATCTTCAAGTTCGCCGTCTTCAAGAATTGATTTTGACATTATTTTATTAATATCCTTTTCAAGAGTCCGGTTATATAATGTAACTTCCATAGTTGACATTAATTTGTTCTCGATATTGTGGGCTTCGTCTAAAATCAATAATGAACGTTTTCCAAAATGCTTTACATAATTTAACTCAACAATTGCATAATCATAGTTCATCAATGTAATTGGAGAGTTTACTGAATTGGCCTTCTGATTCCAGTAATGGCAATGCGCATCTGACTGGTAGAATACGGTTCCTCCAAATGAATCTTCAAATGCAAGTTCAGCATCCAATGTCGGATTTTTTGCAACTCCATAAGGGCAGAAAAATTTGGCTGATGTTGGAGTTGTTTTACAGTCCCCCATATCACATGTTGACTCAAGATTATCATGCAAGCATGCAAAATTGCTTCTTCCTTTAACCAGAGGAAAATCAAATTCATTAGAGTATTGCGCCTGCAGTTGCTTTGTCATTGTTAGAATATAAGCAGATTCATACATTTTAGCAAGAGTTGTAGCAATTGCTGATTTACCTGTACCTGTACCTGCCTCTAAAATAATATACTTGTAACCTTTTTTTATTGCATCATTTATATCCTGTATAATTTCCAATTGTCCCATTCTAGGTTGTTTGAAAGGAAAATTAACAATAATTTCATCATCTATATGAGGATAAATTTCTTTCAAATATGCTGCAGTTCCCTCATCTTGCTGATAATTCTCAACAGAATATACTTCAGGAATCTCATCATCCAAAATAGATGATTTTCTAGGCTTAGCAAAGCTAAATAAATTAGTAGGACCTTTTGGTCTTTCATTCTTGTATTTTCCACAAACACAATTACTTTTTAACATTCCACAATTTGGACAAAACATTGAATCTGACATCAAAAATATATTAGTAAAGTAGTACTATAAATAATTAGTAGACAAGTATTTTGCAAAATTGTATTTAAAATGTTAAAGTGATTATATGGCTGAAAAAGGAAAATTAATTGGAATTGGTGTAGGACCTGGAGATACTGAATTATTGACTTTAAAAGCTGCTCGAGTTTTAAAAACTGTTCCAGTAGTATTCTCACCAAAATCATCAAAAGAAAAAGAAAGTATCGCATTATCTATTGTTAAACCAATACTTGAAGAAAGAAAAGATTTTAAAAGATTAATGCTTGTAGAACCTATTTTTCCAATGATTGAAGATAAAAAAGAGCTTGAAAAGATATGGAATAGTGCTGCTGAGATGATTGCACAATACCTCGACAGTGGAAGGGATGTGGCATTTATCACCCTTGGAGACACTTCAATTTTCAGTACCTACTCCTATGTGCAGAAAAAATTAATTGACAGATATGAAATCGAAACAATTCCAGGAATTACCTCATTTACAGCTTGCGCAGCTGCAAGAAACAAGGCTCTTGTTGAGCAAAATGATATTTTGACTATTGTTCCTAAAATCGATGATAGATTAGATGATGTTTTAGAGTATAGTGATTCCGTTGTTCTTATGAAAGCTTCAAGAAATACAAGTGAGTTGGAATCAACTATTGAAGCTAAAAATAGAGAAAAAGAAATTTATTCTGTTCAAAATTGCACTCGTGAAAACGAAAAGATTATTGAAGGCTTTTCAACTGAAAAACCTTACTTGACAACTACCATCATACAGTTTAAGGATGATTAGTAATTTTTAATGTGTTGAGGTTCAATCTCAAACACACACTTTTCATCACCCATTGTGTAGCATTGGGTTTCTATTACACTTACCGGCAAATTAAAGAATTCTGTAAATAATCCTTCAAATATTCCGGTGTCTAAAAAGCATGCAGGTTTTCCTGTTCTTGGAAGAAGTTTGCATTCAAAACAATCATAAGTAGTTATCTTTATTATCTGACCTATTTTATATGTTAATTTGCCGAGCCCCTTTCTTTGCCAAAATTCAGCAATATTATCCATGAAAACATCCAAATCATCATCATAAATAGTATCAAATATGGATTTACCAATACTGTTTCCTGTTGATTGTAAAATAGGATCTATATTAACCCCTTCCTGGATAAGCATTGACTTTAATGTATGGAATAGTAATGTTGAGAATTCACCATCGTCCTTGATTATATTATTTATAATGTAGTCTGATTGTGTTTCTTCAATTTCTTTTGGTTCGGATATGTTTACTGATCCCAAGTATTTTGAGTTGATATAAAATATTTTTTTTCTGTTGTCTTTTGGATGTACTCTGTAAGAGATTATTCCATTTTCCCTTAAACTTTTCAAATGTACGGATACTGTTGATTTTGATTTACCAGTGTTACTAACAATTTCATCAAATTCCATTTCACTGTCCCTTAACATTTCAAGAATTGTTAACTTTACTGGACTTTTTACTACATTGACCCCGATGTTTTCGTTTAAATTTGAAAAAATCTGTATTGGCTTTTGTTCACTCATATAACCATCCCCCAATAGATATAATATTATTTAAAATTATTGCTTAATAAATGTAACTAAAAATTAAAAATTATAATATTGTTTAAAAATTTTTTTAAAATTTAAACAGTTGTAAAAATTAAAAAAGAAATAAATACGAACTGTTCGTTTAAAACAAAATAAATAGTTCAGATACAATATGACACATGTGAACACGGAAGGTTAAAACATTATATTTTAAATAATCTTTTAGCGTTTTGCGCAGTTATTTCTATTACCTCATCTTCACCCATGTCCAATTCTTGCGCCATTTTACTTGTTATATAATTCAAGTTGAGGGATGTATTTCTCTCACCCCTTTTCTCTTCTGGAGTCAAATATGGAGAATCTGTTTCAACAAGCATATGACCAATATCTATTTTTTTAACCAACATTTTTGTTTTTTTATTGTTTTTGTGGGTGATTGTACCCCCTATACCAATATAAAAACCTAATTTAATAAATTCCTGTGCCATTTCAACAGAACCCTGATAACTGTGCATGGATCCTACAGCATCATGTTTTTTCAATATGTCAAATGTGTCCTGCATCGATTTTCTGGAATGCACTATAACCGGCAAATCATGTTTTTCTGCAAGATTCAACATTTTTTCAAATAATTGTTTTTGTTTATCCCTGTTTTCCTTTGTATGGTAATAGTCAAGACCAATCTCACCTACTGCCACCACTTTATCGCTATCAAGTTGATTATCCAGAAGAAGAATATCTCCATCAGTTACCTCATCTGCAAATGAATACAAATATCCCAAAGCTGCATAAACATTATCATACTTGGATGACAGCTCCAATACTTCTTTATTGCTTAAAGGATTTGTGCCGTTCAATATTATACGTATATCATTTTTTGCAGCCTTTTTAATTATTTCCTCTGCATCTTCCATTTCACTTTTATAAATATGGCAATGAGTATCTATTATCATGAATATCTAAAAATCTCCATTTGCATTAAGTTTTTATTGTATTGACATCAATTATTATATAATTAATTTAAATTAAATTATATTTTTTGGTGAGTGTAAATGGAAGAAAAATTTTCAAGAACAGAAATGTTAATTGGAAATGAGGGAATGAAAAAATTAAAAGAAGCGAAAGTTGCCATTTTTGGTCTTGGAGGCGTAGGCTCATTTGTTTGTGAAGGACTCGCCAGAAGCGGAATAGGAAATTTCATTTTAGTTGATTTTGACAAGGTGGATGAAAGCAACATCAACAGACAACTGATTGCAACAACAAAAACAATAGGCGAGTATAAGGTTGATTTGATGAGGCAGAGAATCCTAGATATCAACCCTGATGCGAATGTTGATGTCCATAGGGAATTTTACACAGCTGATTCAGAAATTGATATCATCACAAAAGACTTGTCATATGCCGTTGACTGTGTAGACACAATAATGGCAAAGATTGCTATCATATGCAAATGTGATGAACTTGACATTCCAGTTATCTCCGCAATGGGAGCAGGAAACAAGCTGGACCCTACAATGTTTGAAGTGGCTGACATTTATGAAACCTCAGTATGTCCGCTTGCCAGAATAATGAAAAAGGATTTAAAAAAGAGAAATATAGAAAAATTGAAAGTTGTCTATTCAAAAGAACACGCAATAAACACACACGACCATGAGATTAACAAAAATAATAAAAAATTTAAAGTTAAAGGCAGCGTTTCTTTTGTACCCTCTGTTGCAGGACTGATAATTGCAGGTGAAGTAATAAAGGACATTAGCTGAGAAATTAAACAAAACCACCTATAAATTTTAATATTACGGTTCAGAATAGTTATTGGTGTTTCAATGAGAGAATATAATTTGGAAATTCTTACTTTCATCATGTTTGGAATGGTGACATTTTCAGCGTTGTTTTATAATAGTTTGAATTTGGTTCAAAAGACCATGTTAGTTTATATGTTTCTTTTCACCCTTCATGAATGGGAAGAAACACGCTTGCCGGGAGGATTTGCAAAATTAATGTTAAAATTCTTCAAGCTCAAAGCAACTCCAACTCAGATACATGCTGCACATATTCCAGTTACTGTTTTATTAATCATAATTACATTTGTACCTTTTTTTACACAATATACTTTGTTAACGTTAGTTCCTGTTTACTTGGGATTATTTGAAACATTTATACATATAATAGGCATTAAACTTCACAAAATGGAAAAGCCTTACACTCCCGGTTTAATCACTGCATTGTGTCTTGGACTAACATCAATAATTGCAATGATAAACTTTTCCAGCAATCATCTCCTTCAAAGCTGGGATTATGTATGGGGACTACTAATAATGTTTATATGCTTCGGTGCAATGCAAAGAACAGTCATTGCAATCTATGGCTTAGGATACAAAGATTTAATTGATAATTTAAAATAAATGAAAAATTAATAATTTAGCATAACATTAGATAGCAATTCACAAAAAATGTTCATATAAAATGTATGATATTGTTCGCATACTTTCACTCAAACTCAGGTAAGAAGTTTAATTTTTAATATTTATTACTGATTCAGTAATTGTTAATTAAACCTGTTTCCTGATTTATCTTTAAGTTTTGCAAGTATAATTTGAAAAGATTGTTTTTTAATTTGTATTTACCTCTTGACGGTTTGATTATCATATTTTTGTTAACTAAATTTTTTAGCAATGCTGAAGGTTCTGATTTTAAATTAGCATTCTCTTTAATATATGAATAAGATAAAACTGTTTCATCATTTTCAGCCATCAAACACAGTATTTTTCTCTCTTCCGTAGTAGATTTACTGAATAATGCTTTAAATTCACGTTGAGCTAAAATGTTTAGGGAATACATAGAGGCCTTTTTAAACTCAACCATAGTTACTTCATCATTTTCGTTAGTTTCTTCAAAACAACTGTAGGCAAGTATTTGCATATAATATGGAATCCCGTTAGACAATTCATATATTGCCTTTAAGACATCCTCTTCAAATGTCACATTTTGTTTTTTAATCGGAATGTTAATTGCATCATATACTTCCCCATAAGATAATGGTCCAATCAAATAAGGTTCAAATATCCTTACTGCTGAGTCAAGTTTATCTTGTATTTTATTGAAAATGTCTTCTGATCCTGTAGCTACAAACATTATGTTTTTTCCTTTTAGATTTAATTCTACAAGAGCATTTTGCAATATGCTTAATATTTTCATTGTTTCATCATTGCCCATAATCCTTTGAAGGTCATCAAACAATAGAATTAAGACAGGATTGTCAGAACCCAACTCATCATAAATCACGTTTAAAATTTTTTCAAAAGCAACAGCAGGACTGGTTTTAGGAATTTCACGTGATACTGATACTCCTCCGATGAAGGGTATATTAATACCTAGTGAACTTATTTTCTCCCAAAAATGTCCAATATTAATATTTAATGTATCGGAACATTTTTCTATTATTAATGAGTAAATATCTTCAAAATTTCCTTCCATTAATGGAATTCTAACTGAATATACCTCACCAATATTGGTTATTTCCTCTTGAAATTTTAATAGTAAAGATGTTTTTCCAATGCCTTTTGGTCCATATAATATTAAATGGCCTGGAACTCCCATTTTAGTTGAGTTATATATTTTTTTAAGTTCATTTAATTCATTTTCACGGCCAGTAAAATATGATGGCAAGATTCCTGTTCGTTTTCTGAAAGGATTATGTTTCATAGCTATAACCTCCAACAAGACATTTCATAAAAAACATAAAAAAAATTTATGTTTCTTATGTTTCTTATGTTTTCAAAAGTATTTAAAAATTTTCATAAAAAACATAAAAAAAATTTATGTTTCTTATGTTTCTTATGTTTTCAAGAATCTAAAAATTTCCATGAAACACATAAAATAATTCTGATACTTATCAATTTTACACCTGTAAATTTATTTTATATAAAAAACCTTAAAAGAATACAAACTGTTCGTATAAAACAAAACTATATATAATAAAAATAGCATAGATAACCATAATCTATAGTTTTATGGATTGTCAATTTATAATATGGAGATTTAAAAATGAAAGCTAATGCACAAAAAATAGCTGATGGAGTATACTGGATTGGTGTACTCGATTGGGATTTAAGAACCTATCACGGTTACACATTAGACGGAACCACATACAATGCATACCTTGTATTTGGTGAAGACAAAGTAGCATTAATCGATAATGCATACCCTGGAAAAACCAAAGAAATGATGGCACGTATCGATGATGCATTCGCACAAGAAGGTAAAGAAGTTAAAGTGGACTACATCATCCAAAACCACGTGGAAAAAGACCACTCCGGAGTATTAGTGGACTTACACAAAAGATTCCCTGAAGCACCAATTTACTGTACTGAAATCGCAGTAAAAGGTTTATTAAAACACTACCCTGCACTTGAAGGAGCAGAATTCATAACTGTAGGAACTGGTGACAGCTTAGATGTTGGCGGAAGAACTTTAGCATTTTTAGATGCATTCTTATTACACTGGCCTGACAGCATGTTCACATTACTTGCTGATGAAACTGGTATTTTATTCCCTAACGACGCATTCGGTCAACACTTATGTTTCACCCAAAGATTCTCTGATGAAATCCCAGAATATGTTTTAATGGATGCAGCACAAAAATTCTATGCAAACCTAATCACACCACTTTCAAAATTAGTTCTCAAAAAATTAAACGAAGTTGTTGAATTAGGTTTACTCGAACAAATCAAAATGATTGCACCATCCCACGGTCAAATCTGGACCGACCCAATGCAAATTATCGGAGCTTACCAAAACTGGGCTACCGGTGTATGTGAAGACAAAATCACAATCATCTACGATACCATGCACTACTCAACCCAACAAATGGCTCATGAAATTGCAGAAGGTGCAATGTCTGAAGGATATGATGTTGAAATCTTCTTCTTGCACGAAGATGAAAGGTCCGAAATCGTCAAAAGTATCCTAACCAGTAAAGGAGTAGCAATTGGTGATCCAACAATCAACGATGTACCATACCCAAGTATCGGAGACATCATGTACTACTTAAAAGGTTTACTCTTCAACAGAACAGGTATTGAAAGAAAAGCAGTTACCTTCGGTTCTATGGGTGGAAGAGGAGGAGCTCCTGCAAAACTCGCTGAAGAATTAGGAAACTGTGGATTCGATATTGTAGACACTCAAGAAATCTACTTTGTACCTACAGCTGAAGAAGATGATGCAAGCTACGAGTTAGGTAAAAAATTAGCTCAAGCTTGTAAAGAATTATAATTAGAAAGAATTTGATTATTCTTTCTTTTTTTTACTTTTTTTAATGATTCAAACTAAAGAAAACCTGCAACCAGACTGAACACTATAACCATTGCTAAAACTACTGATAATGCATTTACAATTGGTCTGTAATGCTCTTCGGATAATTTATAGCTGAGCAATATCTCAAGCATGTATCCTCCATCCAAAGGCTTGATTGGAAGCAGATTGAACAGTCCTATTCCCAGATTAAGCATTGCAACCCATTGGAACAGCTCAACAAGCTCAAATAATACCCATGGAATCGGACCTAAACTATTGTCTATAAGCTCGAAATGCTTGTTTGCCTGTATTCCGAAAAATCCAACTGATTCGTTATTTGGATTTTTGCCCAAAGTAACATCATATGTTCCATGATTTGTCTGAACCTCCACCTTATCTCCGGGAGAGAATGAACTTACAATATCTACATAAGATTGAGAATCATTAATCTTTTGATTGTTTATTTCTTCAAGAACCATTCCATCCTTCAGTATTCCATCGGAAGGTGAATCCGAAACGACTCTTGCAATTTCAATGCCGTCTTCTGCAAAATAATGTGGAATTCCAAAAGAAACGAGTGACAGCAAAATCAGAGCTATTAGAGCAAGTGAAACATTAGCTATTGATCCTGCTGCATAAACCCTTAGTTTTGATGAGTTTTTAGCTTTTTTTAATTTTTCCTCATCAGGTTCAACGAATGCTCCCGGAATAATTGCAAAAAGCAAAAGCCCAATTGACTTAATCGGTATATTTTCACCGATTGACTGAACACCATGTGAGAACTCATGGACAACCAGTACTGTTGCAAGTGAAATCAGTCCATAACCCAATGGGACATATATTGGAGAGCCCGGAACGTCAACGCCCGGAATGACTATAGAAACTGATGGAGTTTCAAAAACAGATGGCAAGGTAGATATTATCGTATAAGTGATGAATATCATAGCTCCAAATGCCACTATGACTCCAACATTCATAAACCAACGCCAGAATTTTGGTGAAAGGTTGTTGATTCTGGATATCAGTCCCCTCAGACGCTGGGTTTTCCACATTATAACTGGAAATTCAAGTTCCACACCATGAGCGGATAACTTTTCATGAAATATTGCAACCAATACCCAGATGATAACAAAAGCTATCAAATAATAATAAATTCCATTCATTAAAATGACACTTCCTCTACCAAAGTAGTGAATCAAAGAATACTACATCAACTATATCATCCTTTTGATATCCTTCATCGTTTTCGTCAATTATGATATAGCTGTTCGCTTCAACCATTGAGCGAATAATGCCAGAACCCCTGTTCAAGACATGCTTTGCATGCTCGTCATCAGACACCGCACGTATGAAATCAGTCCTTCCAAGCTGTGAAGGTATTTTAAGCTGGGAGATTCTTTTAACAACATGATAAGTGAATGACCTGCCCTGCATTTCAAACAAATATTTCCTTGCAAACATGTCAAACTGAGACATTGCCGCAACAGGCTGACCTGAAAAAGTGAAAATCATCTTATTATTGACAATACCTGCACCGGCAGGCTTTCCCGGCCTTATTGCAACACCATGGAATAATATCTCACCGATATCATCAACAACATCAAGCACAACATCACCTTTACTGATGGCAGTGCCTCCAGTTGTCATTATGACATCATAATCCACACTAGCATCTAAAACAGCTTGTTTAACCTCATCAAAGCTATCGCCAGCATGACCAATATCGCAAATTGCACCTGAATCCTCAACCATTGCCTTGATTGTGAATTGATTTGAATTGATGATTTTAGCCTTATCGATTTCATCCTTGGTAGGCTCTACCAATTCATTTCCTGTTATGATGATTTTAACCCTAGGCTTTTTATAGACTTTAACCTTATCGTATCCGGCTGAAGCTATCAAGCCCAATTCCTGATATCTGATGAATGTATTTTTATCCAGAATTTTTTGGCCTTTCTTGATATCCTCAGATTTGGGAGAAACGTTTTCACCAGGAGTTACCTGAGAATAAATTGTCAAATCATCCCCATCAGTTGTTGTGTATTCTTTCATCAAAACTGCATTTGCCCCATCAGGAATAGGAGCTCCTGTAGCAATTACAATAGCCTCATTTTCACCTACCTTTTTGGATGAAAAGTCTCCCGCACCAATAGCATCAATTATTTTTAATTCCTTAGGTGCGGAATTCGATGCGCCAAAAGTATCCTCTGCAATCAATGCAAAACCATCCATCGCTGATTTATCAAAAGGCGGTGAGTCATGAAATGCCATAATATCCTCAGCCAAAACCCTTTTGTGAGCATCCCAAATGGAAATTTCTTCAACATCTGTGGTTTTTTGATTGTCGCTGATTAGATTTCTAGCATTTGATAATGAATCTAGTTTTGATAAAAACATTTAACTCCCCCAAGTCATTTTAAGCCATGTATTTTTCAATAACACCATGGTATGCATCATTCAAATCTTCATAACTAAATTCATGATCATTTACATTCAATGAAGTACCTTTTACTTCACCGATAACTTCACATGGAACATCAATTTGTGCTAAAACATCGTCCAATGCATCAGCTTTTACTGTAAGTAAATATCTTGCATGGCTTTCTGAATATAACAATTGGATTTTATCCAGATTATCATCTTTCAAGTTTACGTCACATCCTAAACCTGATTTGATAACCATTTCGGACAGTGCAACTGCAAGACCTCCTGCTGATACGTCGTGGACTGCTGTGATGTTTTTATCCTTATCGTTGGAGATTAAATCAAGAACTGTTTGACCGTTGGCAACTTCCTCATCTATTCTGATTCTTGGAGCAGTTCCTTTTTCAAGGTTATGGATTGTTCTGTGGTATTCAGAACCTGTAAGTTCATCATAGGTTTTACCTATTAAAATGATTTTATCCCCTTCGTTTTTGAAGTCCATTGTTCTTATGTTTTCAATATCTTCAACACCGATGACACCAACAGCAGGTGTAGGATTGATTTTAATTCCTTCTGTTTCGTTATAGAAACTAACATTACCACTTATTACAGGTGCATTAAAGTTTTCCGCAACAAGACTCATTCCTTCAATTGCTGTTTTGAATTGCCATAGGATTTCAGGGGTTTCAGGGTTTCCGAAGTTAAGACAGTCAACTACCGCATAAGGGGTTGCTCCCATTGAAATTACATTACGGATTGCTTCTGCAACACATCCTGCAGCTCCATCGAATGGAGAGAGTTTAGTGTGAATTGTGTTTGAATCGGTTGTGAGTGCAACAGCTGTGTTTTCATCGATTCTAAGCACTGCTGCATCATCACCAGGTTTTACAACAGTCCTGACCTGAACTTCATGGTCATATTGTTTGTACACCCATTCCTTTGAAGCAATATTCGGACTGGACAATAATTTTGGCAAGGATTCATAAACACCAGGTTCCTTAAGCTCAATTTTTTCAGTATCTTCAGGTATCTCTTTTACCGGCCTTTCGATTGAAGGAGGATCTGCAAGTAAGATAGTTGGCAAGTTGGCAATTTCCTCGCCTTCATCTGAAATAATCATGTTGTTTCCTTCACGGACTTCCCCTATGACTGCAGATACGATTTCATGCTTGTCACAGATTTCCTGAGCCAGTTTGACATCATCAGGATTAAGAACAAATACCATTCTTTCCTGTGACTCTGAAAGCATTATTTCATATGGAGTCATTCCGGTTTCCCTTAATGGGATTGAGCGCAAGTCAACGAATGCCGCATTGTTTGACTCATCCACAAGTTCTGAAATACAGCATGTGAGACCTCCTCCACCGAGGTCCTTTACACCGCTTACATTGATTTTTTCAAGTATTTCGAGAGATGCTTCAAGCACTCTTTTTTTGGTGAACGGATCTGCCACCTGTACAGCAGGTCTGTCTTCGGTTTCTGAATCCGATGTCAGCTCTTCTGATGCAAATGTAACACCGTGAATTCCGTCACGACCTGTTGTTCCACCCATAAGTAGGAATACATCACCGACATATGGTGCCTGTCCACGTACGATTTTATCCTTTTCAACAAGCCCTACGCACATTACATTTACAAGAGGGTTTGTTCTGAATGATTCATCAAACTCTATTTCACCTGCCACTGTTGGAACCCCTACACGGTTACCGTAATCGGAGATTCCTTTTACGACATGCTCAAAGAGGTATCTTGATTTTTGGTCATTTTCAAGTGGTCCGAATCTGAGTGAATCGAGAAGTGCTATAGGCATTGCTCCCATTGAGATAATATCCCTTAGAATTCCACCAATACCTGTTCCTGCTCCACCGTACGGTTCGATAGCTGATGGGTGGTTGTGTGATTCCATTCCAACTGCTAATGCATATTTATCAGTTACACTTACAAGTCCCGCATCGTCACCCGGACCTAAAATAATGTTTTCCCCTTCAGTAGGAAAAGCTCCTAGAAATCTTCTGCTGCTTTTGTATGAGCAATGTTCTGAAAACATTACATCAAGCATTCCTTCTTCCAGTTCGTTCATTTTCCTACCGAGGATTCCTTCAATATATTCCATTTCAGAATCTGTTAAAGTCATTTTAACACCCTTAATTTTTAATTGAGATTATTACTTTTTCTCCTTCGATATCCCATTCTTTGGTATAATCTTTAGAATCTTTACTGCATTCTTCTGCATCAGTTATGATTAGGCTGTTTGCCCTTACTTCATGAGAAATCATTTCTGATTGCGGTACGATTAAGTCCTTGAATTCGGATGAAGTTTCAACATCAACATTGATGTTTGCTTCCACATCAAGGTCCATGTCTTTTCTCATGTCCTGAATTCTTCTTATGAGTTCACGTGCCATTGCCTCCTGTCTGATTTCAAGAGTAATGTTAGTATTTACAAATACATTACCGCCTTCAAATTCTGATGATACAAAGTCATCAGGCAATTCTGAGTCAAACAATACCTCTTCAGAGTTCAATTCAATTCCTTCAATTGTTACAGTACCGTTTGCTTCAAGTTCTGCTTTAATTTGATTACCATCTGCTGTCTTTAATCCTTTTACGACTTTACCCATGTCTCCTTTAAGTTTTGGACCAAGTATTTTGAGATTAGGTTTTGCATTGTATGAGAGTTTTTCAAATTCACTTGCACCCAATACTTCTTTTGTGTTTGATTGGTCTTTGATAATGTCTGTTAACTCTTCAATTGCATTGAGAACATTTTCATCTTCAGACACTACTGTGATGTCTGATACAGGCCATCTGAGCTTGTACTGTGCCATATCTCTTGCCCTTATTGATGCTTCAATCACTTCACGTGCCACATCCATTTTTGCTTCAAGTTCTGTGTTGATTGCATCCTCATCATATTCCCAGTCAAGCATATGAATACTTTCAGGCGCTTCAGGGTTCACTCCTTTTACAAGGTTTTCATAGATTTCCTCTGATACATGAGGTGCTATCGGACATAACACCTGGATTAGTTTGACAAGCGCAGTGTATAGACTGTAGTATGCACCCAGTTTATCCGGATCGTCACTTTCAACCCATGTTCTTCCACGGATGAGCCTTACATACCAGCGGCTCAGGTCTTCAAGTATGAAATTGTTGATTTTACGTGTTGCCTTATGGAAGAATAAGTTATCAAGGTCTTCAGCAACCTCTTTAATTAAGCTGTTGGCTTTGGAAATAATCCATTTGTCTTCAGAGCGTAAAATAATATCATCTTCACTTAAACCTATTGGATTGAAGTTGTCAAGTGACATATAAGTTGTTGAAAATACATATACATTCCATAGAATGTTGAACATCTTGTTGATGTTTAAAAGTTCTTCCCATACAAATTTAAGGTCATCCCATGGTTTTGAAGCCCATAAGAGGTAGAATCTGAGTACATCAGCTCCGTATTTTTCAATAACTTCTTCTGGAGCTACAACGTTTCCTAGGGATTTTGACATTTTGTTTCCATGCTCGTCTAGAACGAATCCGTGCATCAATACTTTCTTGTATGGACTTTGACCCATTGCAATTACTCCTGTACCTAATTGTGAGTAGAACCATCCTCTTGTTTGGTCATGACCTTCTGTGATGAAGTCATAAGGGAACCAGTCTTCGAATTTTTCCTTTTCTTCAGGATAGTATAGGGATGCCCATCCCGCTACACCGGAATCAATCCATACGTCAAGTACGTCGGGAATCCTTTTTATAGATTTTCCACAAGAGTCACATTTAACTTCCACTTCATCTACATATGGTCTGTGGATTAATTCTGCATCAGTTACATTGATTTCATTTAAGGATTCTTCTTTTAGTTCATTTAAGGAGCCTATTACCTTTAGCTCGCCACAGTCAGGACATTCCCAAATTGGTATTGGTATACCCCAGTATCTTTGTCTTGAGATTGTCCAGTCACGTGCATTGTCCACCCAGTCATGGAATCTTCCTTCTCCAGCCCATTTAGGTACCCATTCGACTTTTTCGATTTCATCAAGCATTTTCTGTTTGATTTCAGTTACTTTCAAAAACCACTGTTTTGTTGCACGATAGATGATAGGGGTTTTACATCTCCAACATACACCATATCTGTGTTCAATGGTTTCTGCTCTGTACATCAAGTTTTTAGCTTCCAAATCATCAATAATTTGTTGATTTTCTTCTTTTGTGAATTTGCCAGTGTATTTTCCTGCATCTTCAGTAAAGCATCCGTCTTCACCTACAGGGCAGAATATTGGAAGTCCGTTAGCTTTTCCCACTTCAAAGTCGTCAGGACCGTGTCCTGGTGCTGTATGTACCAAACCAGTACCTTCACCAAGCTCAACATGGTCTCCCGGAAGGATTGTGTGTACCTTTTCGATTTGTGAGTCGAATTCCATCTGTTTTGGAATTTCATCTGCTAAAATGTAATCATAAGCCTGACCGATTAGTTCCTCACCTTTTACGGTCTTGATGATTTCATACATCACTTCTTTTTCTTCGATGATTTTGTCTTCTTCATCTTCTGATTCTGCAGGGATTTTTGTTCTGTGGATTTTGACTTGTTTTCCTAAAACATCTTCCATCAGGTTTTCTGCTAGAATGTAGGTTTCACCGTCTTTTGAAACGTAAACATAATCGAATTCCGGGTTTGCACAGATTGCAAGGTTTGCAGGTAATGTCCATGGAGTGGTTGTCCATACAAGGAAGTAAGTGTTTTCTTCACCTTTGACCGGGAATTTGATATAAATGGATGGGTCGACTTTTTCTTCATATTCAATTTCAGCTGCTGCAAGTGCTGTTCCACAGTGAGGACACCAGCTGATTACTCTTTGGTCGTTTACAAGCAGGTCCTGTTCGTTTGCTCTTTTAAGCATCCACCATGATGATTCCATATACTTTGGATCAAGTGTCATGTATGGGTCATCCCAGTCCATCCAGACACCTATCTGATCGAATTCATTTTCCATTGCAATCTTGTTTTCAATTGCAAATTCACGGCATTTGTCGACAAACTTGTCTATTCCGATTTCTTCGATTTCCTGTTTGGATTGAATTCCCATCAGGTGCTCTACCTTGTTTTCAATTGGAAGACCGTGCATATCCCATCCTGCCTGTCTTCTTAAGCTGAATCCGTTCATGGATTTGTATCTCAAGTAGGAATCCTTGATGATTTTATTCCAGGCTGTTCCCAAATGTATTTTACCGCTACAGTATGGTGGTCCATCTAAAAATGAATATTTTGGGCCTTTTTCTCTAAGTTCATTTACCTTTTTAAAGGTTTCTTCCTGTTTCCAGAATTTTTGAACCTTTTTTTCTATCTTTTCATGATCATATGATTTATCTGCCTCTTTTATTGGCATTTTTTAACTCCTCGTAACTAATGCATTTTGATGAAGTGTGCGATTTAAATATTGACTAATATTTTCCATTTTATCAACACACTTATCAATTAATTTACAATATGTATCTTTTTGTTTCAAATAATAAATAAAGGTTATTGAATAGGCAAAATTTTAAAAATAGAAATTGTTTTATGTGCAATTTAAATAAAATAAGACCTTATTATTTTGATATTTTATGAAATACTTTTTATTATTTTAAATGCAATATGCATTAAATAAATGATAGTGAGAATTAGAGTTTGATTAAAAGAAGTAGCTGTATATGAAATTAAAAGAATATGAATATTTATATTACAAAAAACTCCGATAACCAGACACCAGATATAATGTTAAACTACTTTAACAATGATATCAATACATTAACTTATGGGATTTTTTAGAAAATACAACACAATAATAAGATCAATAGATAATATAAACAAACTCTATAAATTATCCAAAAAGAAAAGAGCCGAATCCAAAAAAGAGGATAAAAAATGAAAATAACCTTTTGGAGCGATTTCAACTGTCCAAACTCATATATAGGATTAAACCGTTTGAAAAAAGCTATTGATGAGACAAATGTTGATGTTAAATGGGAGATGAAGCCCTTTGAGCTTTACCCAACACTATTTGACACCGCAACCGGTTCAATAATTACACAAAATGTGATTAAATACGGTTTGACACCAGAAATTGCTGGTCAAAAAGTTGATGAAACAGAAAAAATCGCTCTAAAAGATGGTATTCAAATGAACTACCACGACATCAAGCTAACATCCTCAAGAAATGCCCACAGATTAGTGAAATATGTTCAAAACAGACATGGTGAAGTTGGCATTGAAGTTGTCTTTAGAATATATGAGGCAAATTTCATTGAAAATAAAATCATAGCCGACATTAATGTGCTGGTCGAAATTGCATCTGATTTGGGGTTGGATGAGAATGAAATAAGAAGCATGCTTGAAGGCGATTCATATGACTTTGAAGTTCAGATTGACGAAGAGGATGCCATAGTCATGGGAGTCGAATCGATACCTCTTTATTTTTTAGACACATCACAGGAACAGCTGATTATCCCCGGCGCATTCGAAAAGGAAGACTTCAGAATAGCGATTAAAGACCTGATGAATGGTGAAATCACATCAAAATCATATATTTAAGTCAATATTGCTTTAAACTTGTTAAAAACTTAAATAGATTAAAATCAGATATTAATTCATGAAATTAATATATGCAAATACTTTTTTTAAACGTTTCAAAGGTTTGATGGGAAAAAAAGACTTTGAAAATATGATGCTTTTTACAAACCTGAAGGACTCATCGGTCCATACCATGTTCATGAAATTTGAAATTGATGTCTATTTTATAAATGAGAACAAAATTATTTTTGATAAGATTAGTTTAAAACCCTGGAGGTTTTACAAGCCTGAAAAAAAAGCCAAATATATTTTAGAAACAAAAAAAGATAGGTTAAAATTAAAAATAGGAGATAAATTAGATTTGATCTAAAATATCTTCGGGGTTTTCAAAGATTTTAATATCATCAATACTTTCCAACTTGCGAGTGTTTTCAATATCAATGTCTCTCATGTAGATTGTTATGATTTTACCTTCTGAAATTGCATCATTTGGGCATGAATTTCGACACAATCCGCAGCCAATACATTTTGTTAAATCTATTTCAGTGTGAGGAATAATTGCACCCTGTTCACATACTAGCGCAGCTACACAGTCATCGCAGTTTTCACATTTGGACAACTCCATTTTTGATGGAAGTACAGTGTCAATTGGTCCCGGATGAATGTCTACCGGTACCATATAAACGGGAACTGCACCTTTTCCAGCCTGTGCCACCGCATTTGTAACGAGTGTGTCTGCTATTCCATAGACTATTTTTGAAACTGTATTTGCTGTAGCCGGTGAAACTATTAATAGGTCGTACTTACCAAGTGATAAGCGACCTGTTATTGGATATGAGAATTTTTGTGTGGAATCAGTTGCAAGCTCTCGGTATTTTCCACCAGTGATTTCAACAACGCTTTCATAAAGTCCATACATTTTAAGGACTTCTTCCGCTGCTCCTGATAGAAATACTGTCACTTCATGATTTTTTGACAATTCACGAGCGACTTTAACTGATTCACGGAGTAAATGACCAGCTCCAGTAAATGCAAAGGCTATTCTCATATTAATCTAATTTATGATATTGGTAAGCATCTCTGTCAGAGAATGCATAATCGAGTTTTGTGTATTGGTTCATGAACTCAGCAACTTCATCTGCAATGTCTTCTTTATCCACTGCTACACGTTTGATGAACTCAGCAACTTCATCCATTTCTTTTTCTTTTAAGCCTCTTCTTGTGATTTCCTGAGTACCAATTCTGAGACCTGATGGGTCATCGGAGTTGTCACGGTTGTCTCCTGGCAAGAGGTTTTTGTTAAGGATTACATTGTTGTCAGCCAGTTCTTTTGCAACGTCTGATGCTGATCTGATGTTGGTTAAGTCAACTGCAATTTGGTGGGATTGAGTAAATCCAAGGTCTTCACATAATACGTCAAATCCTCTTTCATACATTGCTTGACCTAATGCTTGAGCATTTTTAATGGTTTGTTTTGCGTATGCTTCACCAAATTCTAACATTTCAGCTGTTGCAATTCCTAAACCTAACAAATGGTGCAAGTGGTGATTACTTACAACACCAGGGAACACTGCTTCATCGATTAAATCAGCATTTTCCGCATGGGATAGGATGATTCCTCCTTGTGGACCTGGGAATGTCTTGTGGGTTGATCCCATCATTACATCTGCACCTTCTTTTAGAGGTTGTTGGAACTGTCCACCTGCAATAAGACCTAATACGTGTGCACCGTCATACATGATTGTTGCGCCCACTTCGTCAGCTGCTTCACGAGCTTCTTTTACTGGGTGTGGGAATAAGAACAGGCTTCCTCCGAACAATACGATTTGTGGTTTTTCTTCAAGGATTTTCTTGTTCATTGCATCGATGTCAATGTTCATAACGTTTTTGTCTAATGGGTGGAATACAGTTTTGAGTCCACGTATTCCTGCTGCACTTACGTCTGCGTGGGAAATGTGTCCTCCGGATGGTACTTCAAGTGCCATTACTTTTTCACCAGGTTTTGCAAATCCAAAGAATGCTGCAAGGTTTGCTGTTACACCTGATACCGGTTGTACATTTGCATAGTCACAGTCATAGACTTCACAGGATAGTTTTTTGGTTTTGTCTTCGATTATATCAACGTATTGACATCCTTCGTAGAATCTTTCGAATGCTTGTCCTTCAGCATATCTGTGTGCAAAATCAGTTGCTAATGCTTCTGTTACTTCTACACTTGTAACATTTTCGGAAGCGATTAAGTTGATACTGTTTCTCATGTATTCAGTATGTTCTTTTGCTATTTTTTCAAAGTTTAAAATTTCATCATGATAATTAGTCATTTACTACACCTAATATCCAATTATATATTTATGATTAAATTTTTGTTTATCTTATAATATAAGAGTTATGAAAAAATAGAGTATTTGAAATTAATTTATAATTAAGAAAAAAAGTTTAAAAAAAAGTAAAAAAAAGAAATAGAGAAATTAATCTCTAAATCTATTTACCTATGTCTTCAAGAGCAGCACTGATTTGTGCCATAATTTGCTCGGTTTTGAAGTGTTGTTGGTTCATAGCACCAGATGGACATGCACCTACACAAGTACCACATCCTTTACATAATGCGGAGTTAATTTGTGCAAATTCTTTTCCACCTACACCAGTTGCGATTGAAATAGCATCGAATGGGCATAATTCAACACATACTTGGCAAGCACCACAAATAGTTTCATCGTTAGATGCAATAATAGGTTCGATTTCTACTTCTCCTTTAGCCATTGGGATTGCTGCTCTGGATGCTGCAGCTGAACCTTGTGCTACGGAGTCAGGAATATCTTTAGGACCTTGTGCTACACCAGCAATGTAAACACCATCTGTTAAGGTGTCAACAGGTCTGAGTTTAGGGTGAGCTTCCATGTAGAATCCGTCTGCAGATCTGGATAAACCTAAGGTTTGTCTGAGTTCGTCAGATCCAGCAGAGTGTTCGAGACCAACACTTAATACAACTAAATCGTAAGTGTATTCAGTTACTTTACCGAGTAAAGTATCTTCTGCTCTGATAGTTAAGGTTAAATCATCGTTTTCGAAGATTTGTGCAGGTTTACCTCTGATAAATTCAATACCATATTTTTCTTGAGATGTTTTGTAGAACTCTTCGTATCCTTTACCGAATGAACGAATATCCATGTAGTAACAAGTTACTTCGGTATCAGGTTCGTGGTCAATACATAATTGAGCGTTTTTCATGGAGTACATACAACATACTCTGGAACAGTATGGTTTACCAATTGTTTCATCTCTGGAACCGACACAGTGGATGAATGCTACACGTTTAGGTTCAATACCGTCGGAAGGTTTGATAACGTGTCCACCAGTAGGACCTGATGCGTTAATCATCCTTTCAATTTCCATAGCAGTGATTACGTTTGAGAAACGTCCGTATCCGTATTGGTAAATACCGGAAGGATCGAATGGGTCGTAACCGATAGCAGCTACAATAGTACCAACTTCTAATTCAATGATTTCAGGTTGTTGGTTGTGGTCGATAGCTTCTGGTCCACATGCTTGTACACATAAGTTACATTCGATACAGTAGTCTTTATCGATAGTTGCACATAATGGTACAGCTTGAGGGAATGGAATGTAAGCAGCTTTTACCATACCTACACCTTCGTCGTAGTAGTTAGGTATTTCGATAGGACAAGCTTCTTGACATTGGCCACATCCAGTACATAAAGCTTCATCAACGTATCTTGCTTTTTTCTCAACTTTTACATTGAAGTTTCCGATGTATCCGTCTACTTCTTTAACTTCTGCGTAGGAAATTAATTCGATGTTTTCGTGTTTTGCACAGTCTACCATTTTAGGTGCTAAAATACACATTGAACAGTCAAGAGTTGGGAATGTTTTATCTAATTGTCCCATTCTTCCACCAATGGTTGGGTTTCTTTCTACCATGTAGGTTTTGAATCCCATGTCACCTAAATCTAATGCGGTTTGGATACCTGCTACTCCACCACCGATAACTAATGCTTTGTTATCTACTGCTACTTTGGTAGCTTCTAATGGTTCGAGTAATCTTGCTTTTGCAACAGCCATACGAGTTAAGTCTTTTGCTTTTTCGGTAGCTGCTTCTGGTTCGTTCATGTGTACCCAGGAGTCTTGTTCTCTTAAGTTAGCAAATTCAAATAAGAATTTGTTTAATCCAGCTTCTTCTACACATCTACGGAAAGTAGGTTCGTGAAGACGAGGGGAACAAGCAGCTACAACAATTCTGTTTAAGTTTTTCTCTTTAATGTCCTCTTGGATCATAGCTTGACCAGGGTCGGAACACATGTATTTGTAGTCTGTTGCGTATACAACATTTGGTAATGTCTTAGCATATTCTGCTACTTCAGGACAGTCTACAACTCCACCAATGTTAACACCACAGTGACAGACGTAAACACCTATCCTTAATTCTTCGTTATTATCTCTTTTTTCTTCTGCCATATTAATTCACCTTGTACAAGTCGTGAAAAATATCTAATATATATAAAAAATTGCAATTTAAAAATAGTTTAGTAAAATTTTACATAGTATTAGATATATAAATGTAGTAAATACACATTTATAAAGGTTTCTATAAAATACTTGGAGTAACACTTATATATGATGAAGTAAAATCTCATTAAAAATAGCTTTAAAATAAAAATAAAACTTAACTAAAGATTATTAATTAAAATAAAGAATTATTATCATTATTTTTAGAAATAATAAATTTATGTTAAATTAAATTTCAAATTTTTTACTACAATAACATGATAATTATAGGAAGTGTAATCAAAGAGATTACAGTATTGATTAATATGCAATCCGAAGTCAGTTCATAATCAAGCTTGTAGGTTATTGCAAGTAACAATGACATCATGCCTGAGGGCATAGCGGCCTCAACAACTGAAACTGTATGCTGAAGATCCACCAAACCAACTTGCGATACAATAATGAAAGCAACAATCGGAAAAAATGCCAATTTCATTACAGATGTAAAGGCAATCATGGATTTGCTTCTAGACAATGCACTGAAATCAATTGAAAGGCCTAAAGCAATCATAATCAATGGAATGGCGCCCTGACCAAGATAATTTACAGTATTGTCAATGACAGGTCCAATTGGTATATTAAAGAAATTAAAGCCTAAACCTAAAACAACAGCCCATAATGGCGGAAACAAAGCAATTTTTCTAACGGCAGTCTTGACAGTGCCTCCGAATTTCAATATCAAAACAAATGATAAAATTAAAAAAATACATAATGTAGCCATATCACAGAAGATAGCCCTTAAAAACCCATCAGCTCCATAAATACCTAAAGTTACCGGATATCCCATAAAAGCAGTATTAGCAATCATGACTGTAACCAGTACACTCCAAAGAGTGATGTCATCCAACTTCAATTGCCTTAATATTAAATAAGATACAATACCTGTAGCAAATGATGATGCCAATATAATAAATGGTAAAATTCCTAACTTAGGCAATAGAGATAAATCTGCAGAATAAATAGCATGAAAAATCATGCAGGGCATTAAAATATACATTACTATTCTATTGAAAGGGTCGATATCTTTTTCGCTTAAAAAATCAATCCTTTTAAGGAAATACCCTAATCCAATCATTATGATGATTGATAAAATAGTAATTTCAATTGCATTCATAATACTTACTTTAAATTATAAAAGTATTTAAAATTAATCAATGAAAAATAGATAAAATTTAAAAAAAGATAAAAATTTTAAAATTAACTAACGATACCTTCGCTAGTAATTTTAAATACACATTCACCTTCAGGTAAATGAGGAGAATCCACTAAACGTGCGATTCTTTTTCCAGCCAAACCTTTTTTAAGCCAAATTCTATAAGTGGAAGCGTGACCTAAAACGTGTCCACCAATAGCTTTGGTAGGACTTCCAAAGAATGAATCTGGTTTAGCTTGAACCTGGTTAGTTAAAAATACTGCAACATTGTATGTGTTTGCAATTTGTTGAAGTGAATGTAAATGTTGATTTAATTTTTGTTGTCTGACAGCTAATGATTCCCTTCCAACATATTCTGCTCTGAAGTGAGCCATTAATGAATCAACAATAACCAATTTAACATTAGCTCCACTCTGAATAAGTTCATTAATTTTATCAACCATTAAAATTTGGTGAGAAGAGTTGAATGCACGTGCAACATGAATTCTACTTAACACTTCTTCAGTATCTAATTCGAATCCTTCTGCAATTTGTCTTACTCTTTCTGGACGGAAAGTGTTTTCAGTATCAACAAATACACATTCTCCATCAAGACCTCCAAGTTCTTCTGGTAATTGAACAGTAACAGCTAATTCATGGGAGATTTGACTTTTACCAGATCCAAATTCACCGAACACTTCAGTGATAGATTGGGTTTCAATTCCTCCACCTATTAAATCATTGAATTCTTGACTTCCAACAGTAATGTGTCCAACATCTTTTCTTCTTTCATCTACTTCTAATGCAGTTTCAAATGTAATGTTCTCAGCTCTACGAGCAGCTTCAATAACTTTTTCAGCAACTCCTTCTCCAATTTCAGCTTTTACTGATAATTCTTTTGGAGTAGCTGTTGCTAATCTCATCATATCAGCGAAACCTGCATCTTTTAATTTTTCTGCTGTTTTTTCTCCAACACCTGGTAAATCACTTAATTCAACCATAATAATCATTCCTTATTTTTTTATTTTTAAAAGTATTTATTCAAAAGTTTTTTAGGATTTAACCTATTTTCTTCAGTATATTCATTGAAACTTACATTAGCAATAATTTCAATAGTCATTCCAACTAAATCTTGAAGCTTATCACTAATATCATAAGTATCTTCCATAAGAGAAATTATTTCCTCTTTTTTCATGTCAATAAGTTGTTCTGCTAAATCGCCAAAGAAAGTAACTGGAATTTCTCCTGTATCATCCTCTACTCTTGTAGGGATCATAAGAGTGTATTTTGGTTCATCGAAAACATGACCACAGTTATCACAGATGTATTCATCTTCACTTTCTTCAACATTTTCATTACAATTTGGACATTTTTTAAGCAATATTTTATCAGCGAATACTTCTTTAATTCTAGCAGTTATATGAACATTAGTATCATCTTCTAATAAGGATTCTATAGGTTTTGAAACAAATATAGATTCCATTAATTCTTCTTGAGAAGGTAATTCAGCTAGTTCTTTTTCACTTGGATCTAAAATAGTTGTACCACCAGATACGGTTGCTTGAAGACGATTATCCATATCTAATGTTAAACGAGGGTTTTGTATTTTAAGTGGTTGACCCATTTCTAATTCCATATTAGCATCCTTATCCCACAATACGACCCTAATTGATCCGGTATCATCGGCAATTTCAATATTTCTTACAGAACCAGTATCACCGTTGTCTCTGTCAAAAGTACGAATATCATTTAATTCAATGACTCTACCAATGATAATTTTGTCTTCTTCCTCCTCATCAAGGTCTTCAATTTTCTTATAATCATAAATTGCTTTTTCTAATGTAGCAAGTTCAGGAATAAACATTGCAGATGCTTGTTCTTCAGATAATCTTATAATTCTAGCACTTCCACCAATATTTAAATCGACACTGTACATACCAAGTCTAGTTCTAGCATTTTCAATTCTGTACGCTTCACCTACAGCATAATCTCCTTGAGCTTTCTCATTCCAAAAGGACAATCTGACTTTACCTGATTCATCCGCAAATAATGCTGAACGAACAACTCCTATATTACCATCATCTCTTTGGAATTCTCTTGGATCTTCTAGGGAAAGAATTCTGCCCTGAATATCAATTTCAACTCCGTCCTCATCGAAATCGAATTGTATTTCTCCAATAGGAACAGGATGTAATTCATTTCTTATTGCTTCCAACTCATCAATTGTTTCAAGTGGTAAGTTTTCAGGATTAACAGTGATTTGAGTATTGAAATTAGTATTCATGGAATATTGGCTTTGAGTATATTCATCAAATCTAACATCACCGCCAATAATTTTAATGAAATCACCTTTATTAATTGGAATGTTGGTGTCATCACCCCAAACTGTTACTCTTATTTCATCGGTTGCATCCCTTACATCAAAGTTTCTTAATTTACCTTCAGTATTGTCTGTTTTTCTTGTAAATACTTTGATATCTTGTAATCTGGATACAACTCCTATAATGGAAACATCTCTTTGTTCACTTACATCCCCAATAGGTGTAAATACCTGTTGGATTTCGGGAACGTCATAATCTCCTTTAATAATTCTTCCATCCCAATGAGTTAGTGAAATTTCATTTTCACCATCTCTGTTTTGTCTTTGACGTGCTTGTGCCTGAAGAATTTTAACTGTGTCCCCATCTTCTAATTTCAAATCATTGATCAATTCAACATTTTTATTCCATAATGTGTAAGAGATTTGTCCTGAATCATCTTGTAATTCAAGAGATGCAACTTTTCCTTCTTTTCCATTTTTTTCATAGCTTCTAATTGTTGGAATTCTAATAATTCTTGCAATAATATTAACTTTTGTTTCCGGTTCAATATCAGCAATTTTTGTAATTTCTTCTTCATAAGCCGGGAATCTTGAAGGGTCTTCATCCAAATGAATAAGAGTAGATCTTGGTCTTAAATTAGCTTCTAAGCCAGTATATCCTTCTTTAATGTCAGTCTCTTTAATTTGAATAATATCTCCTTCAGTGACATTTTTAAGCAATTTAATATTCTGTGTCCAGAATACTGCTCTGATTTCACCAGTGTTGTCTTTTAATTCAACATTACATACTTCCCCACTTTGACCTTTACGTGTTTTAAATGATCTTGGATTTGAAATTGAAATTACCCTACCAGCTATATTTACATCACGACTATTGGCTTCAAGCTGATTAATAGGTTTAACAAATTCCGGAGGATCCGCATGTCTTTCAGGTTCTTCTTCAACAAATTCTCCAACAACCATGTCCGCTAAGCTCACATCGGTCATAAATGGATTTTCAATTTCTTGTTGTCTGAATTTTTCCATCCTTTCAAAGAATTCTTCTTTAGAAATTAAGTCTTTTACTTTATCATATCTTTCCTGAATGTCTTCACTCATTTCAGATGAAGATTCTTCTTGTGTATTTTCAAAAATAGATGTGTCAACTCCATTATGGTTTTGCACCACCATTTGTGCAGCACCAAAATCATCAATGAAATCAATTCCATCATTATCTGCTTTTAATCTTTCAATTTCTTCTAAGAACTCTTCTTCAGAAAGTTTATCTTTAACTTTTTCGTATTCTTGTAAAATTTTTTCTTGCATACCAAACCCCTCATAGAAAAGTTAATTATAATTTTATATTTATAGTGTATATAAAGTTAGAGAGAGAGCATTTGAAAAGTAATCTCAATATCAATTTATCAAAAAATTTATTTAAATATTGCCAAAGTGCACACATGCACAAATTCACAGAAATGCTAATATGCATTAGGATTTTTCTTAACTGCGGTTTTAATCATTATAGCCAAGTCTAAACCCATGTGCCAGTTTTCTACATATTCTATATCATAATCAATACGTTTTTTGATTGAAGTATCACCACGACAACCATGTATTTGAGCCCATCCGGTCAAACCCGGTTTTACTTGATGTTTAACCATATATTTTGGAATTGTTTCCTTGAATTGTTCTACAAAATATGGTCTTTCAGGTCTTGGACCAACTACACTCATATCCCCTTTTAGGACATTGAAAAACTGCGGCAATTCATCAATACTGGTTTTTCTAATTATATCTCCAACTTTGGTTTTTCTTGGATCATCACGAGTGGTCCATTCTGATTTTTCTTCATTTGGATCCTGTACTCTCATACTACGGAATTTATACATCATGAATGTCTTACCATTATAGCCCATTCTCTCTTGCTTAAAGATTATAGGGCCCGGAGATGTTAATTTAATTGCAATAGCTGTTATAATCATGATAGGTGATGTTATTATAATAGCTATGAGTGATATTACATAATCAGAAAGGTATTTTAAAAATTTATTAAAATCATCATCTAACGGAACATAACGAATATTGATTATAGGAATGTCTTCAATCATGTCAACTGATGGTTGTGCTGGGAAATATCTTATATAATCAGGAATAATTTCCGCCTTAATTCCTACTTTTTCACAACTCTCCACTAGTTCATTAATCTTATAATAATATTTTAAAGGAATAGCCAAAACAACTCTATCATATCTATTTTTCTCAAGTACCTTATCCAAATCTTTAAAGGCACCTATGATGCTACTGCCTTCAACTTCCATACCAACATGCTCAGCCCTTCCTAAAAATCCGCTAACAACAAAACCAAGATAAGGATTTTCTCTGATTCTGCGAGCGAATGTGAATGCCAAATCATTGTCTCCAACGATTAGAATATGTTTTAAATTCTTATTATTAACTCTTAAATTCTTTAAAACACTTCTAATGACAAATCTTTCAATAATTCCAAAGAAAGTTGCTATTATAGCAAGTAAAAATAGCATTATCCTGGAATAGTCAGGCTGGTTTATAATAAATAGAATTGAAACCAGAATAAGGAAAGATAATATATTGACTTTTATTATTTGAGTAGCTTCTGAAAAGATATTTTTGTAAGTTCTGCGAGGCTTATAAAGGCCAAATGCAAAGTATAATATCAGATAAACAGGAATGACAGCCAAGATTAAAAACAGCAGATAACTTTGCAAACCTAAATGCCCTCCGAGCGGGCCAAATAAAGTAGTCTTAAATCTTAACCAAATTGAACATATAAGTGATACAGTTATCACTAAAACATCAATTAATATCAATATTACATTCAATGCCCTTTGATTTTCCTTTATCATAATAACTACCAAAAAAACTAGTTTATAATATATATTATATTTATACATTAATTAATTTTTCTTTTTGAAGATATTTAAAAAAAGTTTTAAAGCGCATAAAAGTGCAATTCCAATATAAACTACCCAATTGACTATGAAAAAGGATTCATCTGCATGATGTTTTTTATAATAAATATACATTGCTCGATAAAATTCATAAATAAGTTTGGATTTTTGTTTTTTGCTACTTGCCCCTTTAAGGTGAGTTATTTTTGATTTGCCATAATATATTATCTTCCAGCCGCCATGCTTAATGCGATAACATAAATCAATATCTTCACCATACATGAAAAATGTTTCATCCAAAAGACCGATCTGGTCCAGTGCTTCCTTTCTCATGAACATGAATGCACCTGTCAGACAGTCTATTTCATAAACTTCCCCATCAGGCAGGTCAGTTAAATTATAGTTGTCATCCTTGCTTTTAGTAGGAATATGGAACAGTCTGAAAAATGAGTTTTTGACATTTGGAAATGACCTTTTACAGGCTTTGTCAAGTTCGCCGTTTTCCAAAAGAACCTGACATCCGCATGCTCCAACATCAGGATGATTTTCCATGTAATTATAAATGTCTCCTAATGTATTTTCCCATACAATAGTGTCTGAGTTTAAAAGCAGCTGATATTTGCCAGTGGCTTGTCTTAAGGCCTGATTGTTACCTGCTGCAAATCCATTATTTTCAACTGAAGCGATAAATTTAACCTTATTTCCGAAATAATCCTTAAGTTTTGATAAACTATCATCGCTGGACGCATTATCCACAACAAATATCTCAACATCAAAGGGATATTCATATTCTAAAATAGAATTAATTGTATTTTTTGTTAACTCAAATGTTTGATAATTTACAATTACAACTGAAAGGTCCATAAAACTCACTATTTATTTTTTTAAAAATTTAAGAGTATTAATTATTAATCTGTATTCAATTTTAAAATAGTTTTTTGTATTTTTAGATTTGAATTTGACTTTATCAATTTTACTTCTGCTTGACAATCCCTCTTTTATGCCTTCCAGATATGTTGAACCGAATCCCTTTTTAACAAAAAACAGATATTTGATTAAAAATCCTAAAAACAGGAATATGAAGTTGATTATTTTTAATGGTATTGGAATATTTTTATAAACTACCCACACATTGTTTCGAGCAGCCAAACGAACTTTAAATTCGTTATATCTGCTACCGGATGTTGCAGAACCGATATGATAAACGATTGCATCAGGACATAACAGATTCTTATATCCGTTTATTTTAGAGCGTATTGCCAAATCAACATCTTCCATATATGCAAAAAAATTATTGTCAAACATGCCTATTTCATTTAGAAGGGTTTTCTTATACATTGCCGCTCCGGCGCAAGCAGAAAAGATATCACAAACTTCCGTGTATTCGTTTGAATTATGGTTTTCTCCTGTTTTTTTGGTCCATGCAAGAAGATTATATTCATCTCCAACATCATCGATTAATTGCTTATTGTTATACTGAAGCATTTTAGCCTGTACTGAAAAAATATTCTCATCTGAAGATATCAAATCTGTTAAAGCCTTAATGGATCCCGGCTTAATCTCAGTGTCGTTGTTAAGTGAGAATATATATTCATATCTGGCTTTTAAAATTCCCTGATTAACTGCCGGTGAAAAACCTAGATTATCTGTGTTTTCAATCAATATGACAGGAAAGTTAAAAGTGTTGTTTTTAATGTATTCTTTGCTTTTATCAGTTGATCCGTTGTCAACTATGATTACCTCTCCAATTAAGTCAGAATCATTGTTTAAAGATTCAAAAAATGTTTTAAGAAATTTTTCTCCATTATAATTTGGTGTAACTACAGAAACTTTCATATTAATCAATTGAATTTTTAAGTTTTCTCCATATCTTATAATATAATTTCGGATTTAATAAGAATAACTTTATTTTTAGTTTAAATTTACTGTCGCCCTGATATTTGGATAGCTTTTCAAACAAATTTAATTCATCCATTTTAGCTGTTACTTCATTAAAATCATATCCATTATAAAAAAAGAAGTTCATATTTCCAAATATTGCTTTTGGTATACGTGAAGTAATTATCAGGTGGCTGAATTCAGGTTTATTGTTTTGTTTGTAGAACTCGGCAATATTTTCAAATATTTCGACAATTCCGAATCGTTTGTATTCAGTGGTGTTTATAGCTGACTGTGAGTGTTGAACATAAAAATAGGTTACTTCATTATTAATAGCAATATTTTCTCCGTAATTTAGTGCCTTATGTGCAAATTCTGTATCTTCACCGTATACAATGCCCGGTGTAAATCTAATATTGTTATTTTTAATTATATCTGATTTATACATTAATTGGAAGAAATTGAATGTGATTTCCATGTTAAGTTCCATTTTAATAAAATCATGTGTTGAAATTGTGTCTTGTGAGTACTTATCAAGATTTGTTATTTTACTGCCTTCTTTTTTAGCATATAATGTTAAACTGAAATCTGTTTTGCCATTGTATAAACTTGATATGTGATTTGAGCTTACATAATCATCAGCATCAATGAAAACTAAGTAATCACCTTTTGACTCATCAATTCCCACATTTCTTGCTACACTAACACCGGAATTTTCCTGATGAATTATCTTATTTGGAATTTCACATTCATTTAACGTATTGTGAATTATCTCCAAACTGTTATCTGATGAGCCGTCATCAATGACAATTATCTCAAAACTATCAAAATCCTGAGTAATAATTGAATCTAAAGTTTTACTTATATACTTTGAGGCGTTATATACTGGGACAATTACACTAACCTTAATATTATCCATTTTATCTTCCTTTATTTTAATAAGTAATTAACAATTCTTTCAGATGAACGACCGTCAATTTCATCAAATTGTGTCTTAACAAATTCAGATATTTTACTTTTATCAAACTTCTCATTTTCAATAACATCAATCAACTCATCAGAAGTATAAACAATAGGTCCTGGAACAGTTGTTTTAAAATCATAGTAAAATCCACGTTCGTTAGCCAGATATTCATTTAAATCATATGTGAAAAATACAGTTGGCTTATTTAAAGCTGAATACTCAATCATGATAGATGAATAATCTGTGATTAAGACGTCACTAATCAACATTAATTCCTGTTCACTTTCCCAATTGCTCACATCTACATACTTCCCTTGAGCAGAAATATCATCTTTATAGAAATCTTTAATCTTGGGATGAAGTCTTAAAGCTAAAATATACTCATCACTTAATTTTTCATTAAATTTATCCAAATCAAGGTAATTAAAAACATTGTTGAATTTTTCCTCATCTCTAAAAGTTGGAGCATAAAGAATAATCTTTTTATCTTGAGACAAGGAATATTTTTCACAAAAATCTTTTTTTAATTTATTTAAATTATGATTTTCAAAATAATAATCCATTCTTGGCAGCCCTAAAGGTTTTATCTTATCTTTAGGCATTTGAAAAGCTTCACTATAATAGCTGATAATATTTTTAGATGTAACAATTAAGTAATCGGTATTTTGAGAGATTTTACTTAATATTTCACGACTGCCAATATCCACAGATCCTCCAAATTTCTTTGAAGCTCCAGGAGCATGCCACAATTGGACTATCACATTATTTGAACCGAATTTCATGAAAGCAAGTGGGAAAAAATTATCGTTTAAAAATATGAATTTGGAACCGGCTAATTTTTTAAAGCTGCCGAAAGACAATTTGTCTTTGTAAAAAAAGTGGAATTCATAATCTCCCCTTTTTTCAAATTCCTTTTTAATATAATCCAAATTGCCTTTGAATGATTCTTTTGAATCAATAATAAAAGAAATTCGATTATTTTCAACATGAGTATGTTTAAATAGCTTAAATAATAAGCCATATACTTTGTGCTTTAAATACGGCATGAAAATCTAGAAAAATGCTAACATTCCAGGAATAGCTTCAACAATAGCCTGAATACCTAAAATGAATATTGCTAAACCGCCGATGAAATTAATTGCTCTAGCATATTTCATTGCCACTTTTGTACCGAATGTTCCAATTAAAAGCCAGCAAAGTACAGCTATAAAACTTAAAATAGCTAATCCAACAGGGTCAACATGTGCTGCAACACCTTGTGCCGCTAAAATCAAGTTTTCAATGTTACCGAAAACCAATAGTGGTAAAAAATGCCTAATTTCCGGATCCATCTTATTCACCCCTAATTGAAGTAATCATTGCCTGAGCTCCTAAAATAAGGATAGCTAAACCACCAATGAAATCAATAAAATCAACATAATTAATTAATAGTTGTGTACCAAATGTTCCAATGGCTAACCATGCAGCCACACATATGAAACTTGCAACACCTAATTTAACCGAATTAACACCAGCCACAACACCTTGAGAAGATAATACTAAATTTTCGATATTACCAAAAATAATTAATCCTACAAAAGGCAAATATTGCTCCAACATCCAAATCACCATTTCCCAAAAAATAAATAAATTTTTAATTTACATTATCAATTAATATTAAAGAATAATAATATATAAAATTATCTTAAAAATAGAAAAAATCATGGAATTTCGAATTAAAAAATATAAATATAAATTGATTGTTAAAAGAAATTATTTGAACATTTTATAAAAAAAATAATAAAAAATGAATATTATAAAATTAAGAGGTAAATTTCAAGTGTAAATCACTACCTATTTGAATACATTTTTTCATAATATTCCTGATATTGTCCGCTTTTGATTTTGTTGGTCCAATCCTGATTGTCAAGATACCATTGAATTGTTTCTTTAATACCTACTTCAAATGTATAATCCGGATTCCAGCCCAGCTCATCCTGAATCTTTGATGAATCAATAGCATAACGCCTATCATGACCTAAACGATCAGTCACAAACTCAATCAATGATTCATCTTTTCCTAAAGTTTCAAGAATCAGTTTTACAATATAAATATTTTCTTTTTCATTGTTTCCACCAATGTTATAGACTTCACCCAACTTACCTTCATGTAAAACCAAATCTATTGCAGTACAGTGGTCGTGAACATGCAGCCAGTCACGAATATTTTTACCGTCACCATAAACAGGTAATTTCTTATCCTCCAATGTATTAGAAATCATTAGAGGAATTAGTTTTTCTGGAAACTGATACGGCCCATAATTATTTGAACAGCGAGTAATATTTATAGGCAAATCAAATGTTTCAAAGTATGCCCTTGTGATTAAATCTCCACCAGCTTTAGAAGCTGAATAAGGACTATTAGGTTGTAGAGGAGTAGTTTCAGTGAAATATCCGGTTTTTCCCAATGTTCCATAAACTTCATCAGTGGATATTTGGATATATTTCTCAACACCGTATTCCTTAGAGGCATTTAAAAGAACTTGTGTGCCCAACACGTTTGATTTAATAAATATCTCAGGGTCTTCTATACTCCTATCAACGTGGCTTTCAGCAGCAAAATTAATTACATAATCAGATTTCTTAACCAGATCATCTACAATTTCTTTATCCCTAATGTCACCCTTAACAAAAGTATAATTGTCTTTATCTTCAATATCTTTTAAGTTTTCAAGATTTCCGCAATAAGTTAGAGCATCCAAATTGATTATATGATAATCTGAGTATTTATTCACCATATATCTTACAAAATTACTTCCTATAAAACCTGCTCCGCCAGTAACTAAAATATTTGTCATAATAATCCCTAATATTTAATATTTGATTCTTTTAAGGTTTTCCACTCTTTATCTTTATCGGATAATATTATTTCATCAATGCCATCCAATGGCCAGTCAATAGCAATATCCTCATCATTCCACATGATTCCGCTCTCATCTTCGCCATGATAAAACTCTGTACATTTATATAAAAATTCTGCTTCATCAGAAAGTACTAAAAATCCATGTGCAAATTTTGGAGGAATATACAATTGTTTCTTATTGTCTTCAGACAATATTTCACCATACCATTTACCGTAAGTTGGTGAATCGCTTCTAAGGTCAACTCCAACATCGAATACTTCCCCTTTAATGACACGGACCAATTTACCTTGAGGATAATTTAATTGTAAATGCAGACCCCTTAATACACCTTTACTTGATTTTGATTGATTATCCTGAACAAAAGTTAAATCATAACCCGCTTCTTTAAAATCGTTTTCCTGGTATGTTTCCATAAAATATCCTCTGTTATCCTCAAAAACAGTAGGTTCAACAACAAACATACCCTCAATTCCGGTGTCAATAAAATTAAACTTTCCCACAAAATCACCTTTTAACTAAATTAAATAAATATTGACCATAATCGGTTTTTTTAAGTTCTTCAGCAGTTTTTAATAACTGATTATCATCAATGTATCCTTTAAGATAAGCAATTTCTTCCAGACAAGCGATGTATAAACTTTGTCTTTTTTGAACTGTTTCTATGAAATTGGCCGCTTCAAGTAGTCCTTCATGAGTTCCGGTATCAAGCCAGGCCATACCCCTTCCGAGAAGTTCAACTTTAAGTTTTCCGCGTTTTAAGTATTCCTCATTTACAGAAGTGATTTCAACTTCCCCTCTGTCGGACGGTTTAACATTTTTAGCAATTTCTATTACATCATTATCATAGAAATAAAGACCTGGAACAATATAATTTGATTTTGGCTTTTCTGGTTTTTCTTCTATTGATAAAACATTCCAATCATCATCAAATTCAACAACACCAAACGCTTCAGGATTATTAGTATAATATCCAAATATTACTGCTCCTTCATCAAGATTGATTGCCCTTTCAAGAATTTCTGTGAATCTGTGTCCGTGAAAAATGTTGTCTCCCAAAATAAGTGCAACATTATCATTTCCAATGAAGTCTTCACCAATGATGAATGCTTCTGCAAGGCCGTTAGGATTTTCCTGAACGGCATATTCAAATTTGATTCCCAAACTGGATCCGTCTCCCAACAAATCTTTATACATTGGTAAATCGCGAGGAGTGGATATAATTAATATTTCTTTGATTCCTGCAAGCATAAGAACAGAAATTGGATAATAAATCATCGGTTTGTCATATAGTGGCAATAACTGTTTTGAAACAGCCTTAGTAATAGGATATAAACGAGTTCCTGAACCGCCTGCTAGAACTATACCTTTCATAATAATCACTTTGTTTTTTATATTATTTTAAATTTTAAAAATTTGTTTTCATCAGCAGCATCTTGAAATGTGTCAAGAATATCCTTATCGATTTCACAAGAATTAGTCAATTCGATTTCACATTCCATCTCACAAAGACAATCATATAATGCATCAAGATTTTTACCGTAATAATCCGGCAAATTTAAAGCCTCCATCAAATAATCATGCCCCTGCTGGTTAATTAATTTACCATCTAAAATCATTTTAAACCTCTGTGAATGTAGCGTAATGATCGTCAGTATAGTACACTTTATAATCACCGGTATTGTAGACTATTCTTTCTGCACCACGACTGGTTCCATTTGCATTAATATCACATTCAATGTATTTATCATCACTGTCAGGAAGTATATGCTGCCTGTTTGTAAATGTATCCCCACCAATACTTTTTCCCGGTGCATATTTTTTAAGTGGGCCTCCATGCCAGCCTAATGCATTGGCTTGTTTTTTTGTGATATAATTACTTGGAAGTTTGTGAAATTCCTTAATATAAGCTGAAACTTCATCAACTGTACAATATTCTCCGTCTTCCACTACATTTATGTCACTTGCACCATCATCAAACTTTAAAAAGTCAAAAAAACCTGCACTAACTGCAGAAATACCAAATAAAGCAATGATTAATGCAATGACTAAAATAAATTTTTTATTCATTTAATCAACTCAATATATTCTTTTATCGCTTCTTTATAATTTCTAAGAGGTTTAAAACCATTTTCAACCCATTGTTTATTATTTAAAACTGAATAGCTTGGTCTTGGTGCAGGTCTTGCAAATTCAGATGCAGTTACTGGAATAACCTTTACATCCTTATCAGCAATCTCAAAAATATATCTTGCAAATTCACACCATGAGCAACTTCCGGAATTAGTCAGATGGTAAGTTCCATAATAATCTGTTTCAATCAATTGAGAAATTCCATAAGCTAAATCGGGAGTATATGTAGGAGTACCAACTTCATCATAAACAACAGTTATTTCAGAGTGGTTTTGAGCTAATTCAAGCATTGTTTTAGGAAAATTACGGCCATTAATTCCATATAGCCAAGCTGTCCTGACAATGAAATATTTATCAAGTATTTCCAAGATAGCTTCTTCACCTTTAAGCTTGCTTTTACCATAAACGCTTATAGGACCTATTTCACCATCCTCTGCAATAGGATCACGTGCACTGCCATCAAATACATAATCAGTGCTGATATGAACCAATGGACAATCAATTTCTCTGCAAGCTAGTGCCAAATTACGAACACCATCTCCATTAACCGCATATGCAAGGTCCTGATTTTGCTCACAACCGTCAACATCAGTGTAAGCCGCCGAATTAATAACTATGTCCGGTTTGGTATCACAAATATAATCCATTGTTTGCTTTTTATCTGTAATATCAAATGTTTTAGAAGTTGTAAGAATCAATTCATTATTTTCTTCCAAAACTTTTATTAAATCATGGCCCAACATTCCATTAGAACCTGTAATTAAAATCTTCATAATATCACTTAAAACTTTAATATTAGTTTCTATATATATTTATATGTAATATTTAAACAAGGGAGTTAGAAATTATGAAAGTGTGTATTATTGGTCAAGGCTACATTGGACTTCCGACTGCAGCACTTTTTTCTCGTAATCACTGCGAAGTAGTCGGAGTAGACATTTCTGAAGAAATGATTAATAACTTAAATAATGGAATTATACATATTGAAGAGCCAGGAATATCCGACATTATCAAAAAAGCAGTGGAAAAAAAAGTATACAAAGCTAGTCTAACCCCTCAAAAAGCTGATGCTTTCATAATCACCGTACCGACACCATATATTGTTGAAAATTATAGCTGCGATTTAAGTTATGTAATAACAGCATGTGAATCAATTTTACCTTATCTTGAAAAGGGAAATACTGTTATTGTTGAATCAACAATAGCTCCAATGTCAACAGACGAAGTGATAAAACCTATTTTTGAAAAAGCAGGTTTTACAATAGGAAAGGACTTATATCTTGCACATTGTCCTGAAAGAGTACTACCTGGAAAAATAATCGACGAATTAATACATAATGACAGAATAATAGGTGGAGTAACACCTGAATGTGCAGTTAAAGCCAGTGAAGTTTACGGTCAGTTCGTTGAAGGAGATTTGATGCTTACTGAAGCAAAAACAGCAGAACTTTCAAAATGCATGGAAAATACCTTCAGAGATGTTAACATAGCCCTTGCAAATGAACTTGCAAAAATTTGTGCTGAAATTGGTGTAAATGCATTAGATGTTATTGAAATGGCAAATAAACATCCTAGAGTTAATCTTCACTCCCCAGGACCTGGAGTTGGAGGACATTGCCTTGCAATTGATCCATATTTTATTTATGCCAAAGCTCCAGAAACAGCAAAAATCATTAAGCTGGCACGTGATACAAACAATTCAATGCCAGATTTTGTCTGTGAAAATGTGAAAAAGATAATTTCAGACGGTAAAATCGCAATACTAGGTGTTTCATATAAAGGAAATACCGGAGATGACAGGGAAAGTCCAGCATATGAAATTATATCCAAATTAAGTAATGATTATAAAATAGCTATTCATGACCCTCACATTGACAATCCTAATTTTGTAAGTTTAGATGAGGCCACAAAAGATGCCGACCTAATTCTGGTTTTATGTGACCATGATGAATTTAAACACATCGATTACGATTTAATAAAAGAAAACACTAAAAATCCAGTAATATTTGACACAAAAAATATAATAAAAGAAGTTCCTCCAGAAATTAAATTATATAATTACGGGAACTTATATGAGTTGAATTAAAAATTAATTGATTGGTCTGAGTGTATTTGATGGCCATTCCAAGCTTTTTGACTACTCCACTCTTCAGATGGTGCCTTCCAGAATACATCATCCGCTCTTAATCCTAAAGGCAGGAATATTGCACAGCATGCATATAAACTTCCAGTATTGATATTATCCTCACAGATTTCCATCTGTGATGCATTTAAACCGCAAAGTAACCATCCTTCGCTAGAAAAATTCTGGTTTCCGGTGAATTGTCTTTGAATAACCTTTGTAAGAGCGCATCTAACCTGTGCTGGTGAAATATTTCTAGGCAATATTTTTAAAAGTGCGGCCTGTGAAAGCAAATGAAATACTCCACAGCGATATGATAATGCTTTTCCCAAAAGAGGATATGTTCCTTCAGGTGAAATTAATCTTTCAAGCTGAGAAGATAATCTTGAAGACCTCATTAATTGAACGTCTAAAAATTCTCCATCTTGAAGACCGTATTTTCTCATTACGGTTAAAATATCATTAAGCATCGGATGAATAACGAGACTGTTAAAGTATCCCACTTCAAAATCTTCACCATCGGAGTAGATTGCATCCCCTACATATAATTCATCTCTGAACTTAGAAATAGCATAAATCAATCTCTCTTTATCACATTCACCAGTGAATTCTAAAAGAGCAGCTTCAATCATTGAAGTAAACAATAACCAATGATTTTCATAAGGAGCTATAATTCTAGTATTTTTTAATTCACGAATAATTCTAGCCTGAACATCCATTGGTAAATTAAGCCAAATTTGGGTTTTAGCTCTGAGTAATCCTTGAGCAAATAAAGCAACATCAACTAAAGATTGTTTTGGTTCAACAACAAAAATATAATCATTACTATTGGTACTAACAGCATTTTTAATTGATTTTAAGGTTAACTGAAGATATTTTGCACGTACGTGACCTTCTTCAGAATTATCAGCACCCAATTCTAACCAAGGAGCAATACCATTAAAAACACGAGCAAATGCTTCCAGATATGTAAATTTCTGTCCTTCAGTACTGTTTGATTCATATGGCATGTTTTTTCTAAGTGATCCTCTAGCCAAATTATTCAAAACTGGAAATGCTATTTTCTGTAATGTTGAAACCCAATAAATCCTATCTTCCCAAACAGGAGCCTGTTTTTCAATAACAGGAGGCTTTTCTTCTTTTTTGAATCTATTAAAAAATGAGTTGCTCATGAGTAATCTTATGTTAAACATTATATATAAATATTAAAAAAAGTAAAAAAATTTGCAATTAAAAGAGAGTTTATATATTTTGATAAATATATATAGTTATCATTATTGAGAGGTTAGAAATATGCCAACAATGTCTGAAAAAATATTAGCTAGAGCTTCCGGAAAAGAAAATGTGGAAGCAGGAGATATAATTATAGCAAATATTGATATAGCAATGACTCACGATTTAACCGGTCCTCTTTCTGTCGAATCTTTTGAAAAAATCGGAGCTGAAAAGGTTTGGGATTCATCAAAAATTGTAATTCCATTTGACCATCAGGTTCCAGCAGATTCAATCGATTCAGCAAATAATCATATAGTTATGAGAGAATTTGTTAAAAAACAAGGTATTGAACATTTTTATGATGTTAATGCAGGAGTTTGTCATCAAATTCTACCTGAAAAAGGTCATGTAATACCTGGAGAAGTCATTGTAGGTGCAGATTCACATACTTGCACTCATGGTGCTTTAGGTGCATTTGCAACAGGTATCGGTTCAACTGATATGGCTATGGTATTTGCTGAAGGAAACTTATGGTTTAAAGTGCCTGAAACCAATAGATTCAATATTACAGGTAAATTGAAAGATAATGTTTATGCTAAAGACGTAATTTTGCATATTATTGGCCAAGTGGGTGCAGACGGCTCAACTTACAAAGCCTGTGAATTTGCAGGCGAAACAGTATCTGACATGAGTGTTTCAGATAGAATGGTGCTGTGCAATATGGCCATTGAAATGGGTGGAAAAACAGGTTTGGTAGAACCTGACAGAAAAACCATCGATTATGTTGAAAAACGTTCCAGCAAACCGTATAAAATATTTAAAACCGATTTGGATTCACCTTCTCTTAATATAATTGATATTGATGTAAATGATTTGGAACCTCAAATTGCTTGTCCTCACAATGTTGACAATGTAAAACCTGTTAGTGAGGTTGATACAGAAATCGATCAGGTATTTTTAGGTTCATGTACTAATGGTAGACTTAGTGACTTGAGAGATGCTGCAAGAGTTTTAAAAGGTAAAAAAGTAGCTAACGGAACTAGAATGTTAGTTATACCAGCATCTAAAGAAGTTTATCTTAAAGCATTGGATGAAGGATTACTTAAAATATTCGTTGAAGCCGGAGCTCTTGTATCTGCTCCTTGTTGTGGTCCATGCCTTGGAGGACACACCGGAATTATCGGACCAGGTGAAGTAAGTCTTTCAACTTCAAACAGAAACTTCAAAGGAAGACAAGGCTCAAGTGATGGTAAAGTATACTTATCCTCAGCTGCTGTTGCTGCTGCTTCAGCAATTGAAGGAAGAATAACTGCACCGGAGTGATATTGTGAAAGGAAAAGCATGGAAATTTGGAGACGATATTGATACAGACATCATTGTTCCTGGAAGATACTTAATTTACACTGATGAAGAAACATTAGCCCAACATTGTATGGAAGGATTAGACCCGGATTTTTACAAAAAATGCAATAAAGGCGACTTTATTGTTGGTGGTAAAAACTTTGGATGCGGTTCATCACGTGAACATGCTCCAATCGCACTAAAAGGTGTTGGAGTTTCTGCAGTGATTGCCGAATCCTTTGCAAGAATATTTTACAGAAACGCTACAAATGTTGGAGTTCCACTTCTTGAAGCTCCGGGAATTAGCAAATTAGTTGAAAATGAAGAGACAATTGAAGTTGATATGGAAAATGCTACAATAACATCTGAAAATGGAGAAACTATTAAATTTAAAAAATTACCTCCATTCATGTTAGAAATTTTAAATCAGGGTGGTTTAATTGAGTACCTCAAAAACAAATAGTTATAAAATCGCAGTTGTTCCAGGAGATGGAATTGGCCGTGAAGTAATGGATGCAACATTAGATGTTTTGAATACATTAGATATTGATTTCGAATATGTTTACGGTGAAGCGGGAGATGAATGCCTCGAGAAAAATGGTACTGCACTTCCAAATGAAACTTTAGATATGATTAGAGATTCTGATGCATGTTTATTTGGTGCAGCAGGTGAGACTGCAGCTGATGTTATTGTTAAAATCAGACAAGAAATGAAAATGTTTGCTAATTTAAGACCTGTTAAAGCTTATCCTAATACTAACTCATTATTCAACAACATTGACTTTATGATTGTGCGTGAAAATACTGAAGGAATGTACATTGCCGATGAAGAGTCCTATACTGATGAAGGGGCAATTGCAAGACGCATAATAACAAGAAAAGCAGAAGAACGAATAATAAGATATGCATTTGAGTATGCAAAACAGAATAATAAGACAAAAGTGACCGCAGTTCATAAGGCAAATGTATTGAAAAAGACCGATGGGTTATTTAAAGAAATTTTCTATGAAGTTGCAAAAGACTATCCTGACATTGCAACTGAGGACTTTTATGTAGATGCAACTGCAATGTATCTTATAACCCAACCTGAAAGTTTTGAAGTGGTTGTAACCACAAATCTATTTGGCGATATATTATCTGATGAAGGAGCAGGTCTTGTAGGTGGTCTTGGTTTAATACCTTCCGCCAATATTGGTGAAGAAGGTGCTTTATTTGAACCTGTTCATGGTTCAGCACCGGATATTGCTGGTCAAAACAAGGCTAATCCAATAGCTATGATGCTTTCATCAATAATGATGCTCAGATATTTAGGTGAAAATACAGCGGCAGATAAATTCGAAGCCGCAATTTTAAAAGTTCTAAATGATGCCAATACTTTAACTGGTGATTTGGGCGGTTCAGCATCAACTACTGAACTGGCTGAAGCAGTTAAAAATAATTTATAAAAAAAATGGAGATATGAAAAAATGAATTTCAAAAAAATGACTAGAATGCAATTAGCAGCACTTTTTATCATATTCATTATGGTAGTTAGTGGGGTAGCTGGATTTTTACTCATTATATTTAGCGGTGGCGCATAAAACAAAAAAAAGAGGATTGATATAAATGGCAAAATATGAAATAGCAGCAGTTGTTGCTGAATTTAACTATGATATTACACAAATGATGTTAGAGCTTGCAAAAGCAGAAGCAAAAAATAGAGGATGTGAAATTACAAAAGTAGTTGCAGTTCCAGGCGTATTCGATATGCCTCTTGTAATCAAAAAATTATTACAAAAAGATGAATACGATGCTATAATCACTCTCGGTGCTGTGATTGAAGGTGCAACCGACCACGATCAGATTGTAGCACAACATGCTTCCCGTAAAATAGCTGATTTAGCTTTAGAATATGATACTCCAGTAGCACTTGGAATTACAGGTCCGGGTATGACCAGAATGGATGCTCACAGACGTGTTAAAAACGCAAAAAGTGCTGTTGAAGCAGCTATCAAAATGTGTGACAGATTAAAAGAAATCTAGTGATTTGATGGAAATACTAAAGCCAGATGAATTAAGAGAAAAATTCCAAGACCCATGGATTGCACCATATGAAAAAGTACTTACTATGGTTGATGGAGACAAGGTGGAACTTGTAGAATACCATCCCTGTATTTCAGGGTCTCATTGGTTACTGCATCAATACAGAAACAATTCAGAATTGATTGATTCCGCTTATCGTGACGGGAACAAACATGTTTACAAATGTCATGCTGGTAGTGCCCCTCTTGACTTGCAGGCAAGTTTTAATGCTGCCGGAATCGATGAAATTGTTATTGATGGAGATGAAGTTAAAGTTACACATGCAGGTCTTGCCGGTGCAGGTGTAGGAGCCGGAATGTGTAGAGGTATGGGTGACGGTGTAAAATACATCGAGCTTCTTGATGTTGGTGGAGGATCAAAGGTTGGAAGAGCAACCGTTGTAACACCTAAACTTGAAAAGGTTGTTATCGGTGTTGACGATACCGATGTTAAGGATGCTGGAGCCACTTGGACTATGGCACATAACCTTGGTGTTGAACTAAGGGATTTGGGATTCGAATATTTGGATCATATTATTGTTCAGTTATATCCTCATAATCCTCATAAAACTCAAAATTGTGTTTCAATTGCTTTGACATTTGCTGTTGAAGAATCTAAAAAACAAGAGTTGATTGATAAAGTTATTGAAATACTTAAAAGAGATACATTATCTGATAAAACTGCAATTGCAATTCTAGAAGGATTAGACATTCCTGAAAAGTTGAGGGAATATTCAATTGCTACCAAATCCGGAATGATGGATGTTGAAACTGCAGAATCCGTTGCAGATGAATTAAACATTCCATTGATTGCAGTTACAGGGGAGCAAGGTAAAGTTGGTGCTTTAGCTGCACTTGGACTTTATGATGATGTTGAAGAAGCCGTTAAGGCATATGATAAAAAATAACCTTTAATCAAGGTTATTTATACTTATTTTTTACTCGTTTTCTTCAAGTAATTTTTCAAATTCAAAATTCAGGAAATCCCCATGATTTTGACGAACAGGTATTTTTATTGAAGTTATATTATTATCCTTAAATATTATGTCTACAGTATCATCACCATAGATAAATGTTTTATTTTCTGGATATTTTATTGAAGTAACATACTCGCCGTCAATGGCTATGTTATATGAGGCATTTTGCTTGAATATTCCTGCTGAAGTAAGTATTGATTCATTATTAACTAATATTTCATAGTTTGATGCTTTTTTATCATTGGATGAAACTATATACTTTTCATAGACTGTTATATTGTTATTTTCATAACTATGAGTTATGATTGAATCTGAAAATATTTCTTTAAGGCGGCTATTCTGTATCACATATTCATCTTGAACATTCAATTCCTTTTTAGCTTCAATAGGCAACCTTAATACATCCGGTTCTCCGGGCCTTGTTTCATTTATGACATATTTTTCATCACCTATGACCATCGTATCATTATATTTGATACCGAGCGTTAGCATTGCATCTGCCGGCATCCGTATCATATCCGATTCGTTTTCAATTGCACTGTCAACAGTATATGGTCCTCTGACTGTGATTGAATTGTCCCTTGGAGAATCATCAGCATAAATAATCAGGTTTCTGGAATTAGGCTCAATTGACAAAACGCCATGTTCAAAGTGTGCTGCACCAATGAATGTTGAAATCATCAAAATCAAAATAATCAGTGAAATAATCATTGGGAAATGAATCTTAACAAAAGACCGGACAAGATTGGCCCGAGGAGTCTTTTTAAACATTACAATGGATTTCACAATTACCTTAACTATATAGTAAATTGCAATTATAAGACCAATGACAGAAATTATAACTCCAACAGACAACGGAACAAATTTCACGAAAAATATTGTAAACAATCCTAAAATAACCAGTAACAATCCTAAAATAGCCATTCTGATGTAATAACCAATGTCATCAATCATAACAACCCTACCATACTTGTTGGCACGGCTTATGATTGTTCTTACAACTTCATTTGCCATCAGATTCAGGTCTGATAGTGGAGACATGTCATGTTCGATTGCACCGATATCAACTTCTGTTATTGAAATCCCCAATACATCAGCATCAATAACAATACCTACATCCACACCATAATCCTTTTCAAAATTAATCTTTTTCAATACTTCCTTACGTGCTGCAAACTGACCGCTTAAAGGCTGTTCAAATGAAATTTCCGGGAAGAAAAAGTTAAGTAAAGGCTTTGCGGTAAGTTCTGTTACCCTTCCGCTAGCACGTGAAAATTTTGTCTTTGTAATATCAGTTTTGCCATCCAAAATAGGCTTAATCATCGCTTCTACTTTACGTGAAGTTAAATTGTATATGTCTGCATCGATGAATGCGATGATGTCACATTCCGCTTCCTTATAACCAGTGTATAGCGCTTCACCCTTTCCCTTATTTGTTTCATGATTTATCACTATTGCTCCCGTTTTGGTAGCTTCCGCTTCAGTATTGTCAGATGATCCGTCATTAACAACGATGATCTCATCTACAAAGGATACCTTGCTTACAACTTCAATGACTTTGGAAACGGTTTCCTCCTCATTATATGCGGGAATAATCACTGAAACCTTTTGGTACTTTTTAGGCTTTTCACTTTTTATACCAGCCAGTAAAAATACGATAATTACTAAAAACCAATACACTCAAATTCACCAATAAAAGTTACTACATTAATAACTTTATTAATTAAATAGTTATAAATGTTTTTGTTAATTTAAACAAAAAATTATTATTCAAAAAGAAATAAAATTGATTTAGAAAAAGAAAAAAAATATTTTCAGGTAGAATTTGATGATAGTTAAAGCACTCGAAAAAGAATTGAATCTAAAAAATTGGCAGGTTAAAAAGGTAATCAAACTGATTGATGATGGTAACACAATACCATTCATCGCACGGTATAGAAAAGATGTAACCGGCTCACTGAATGATGAAACACTAAGGAAATTTGATGAAAGGTTAAAATATCTGCGTAATCTGGAAGATAAAAAGGAAAAAATCATCAAAAGAATTGATGAGATTGGAAAACTTGACGATGATTTGAAAAACAAAATCATTAAAGCTGAAACACTGGTTGAACTTGAAGACATATACAGGCCGTTTAAAAGCAAAAAACAGACTAGAGCAACCAAAGCACGTGAGAAAGGCCTTGAACCATTAGCCGACATCATTTTAAAGCAGGATGTTAAACAAAGTGTTAAAAAGATAGCCCTAAATTATGTTAATGATGAGGTTAAAACTCCCGAAGATGCTATTCAGGGTGCTCAGGACATTATTGCAGAAATCATTTCAGATAATTCTACTTTTAGAAAAAAGATAAGACAGAATACCTTTTATACCAGCCAGATTGAGACAAAAGCAAAAGACAAGGAGAAATCCACAGAATATGATACATACTATAATTATTCAGAAAACATTAAAAAGATTCCACCCCATAGGATTTTAGCAATCAACCGTGCTGAAAAGGAAGGAGTTGTTAAGGTAAAGATTGTTTGTGAAACTGATGAAATCATAGAATATCTCAACAGACACATGCTTAAAAACATTTCAAAAATCCCTGAAAAGATAGAGTACAACAGATACACTACTCCAATCATTAAAGAATCTGTCAAGGACGCATATAAAAGATTGATTTCACCTGCAATTGAGCGTGAAATCAGAAACTATCTGACTGAAAAGGCTGAGGAAAAATCAATTGAAGTGTTTGCCCGAAACCTGAATCAGCTGCTGATGGAAAGTCCACTTGTCGGCAAAACCATTCTTGGATGGGACCCTGCATTTAAAACCGGATGTAAGTTGGCCATCATTGATGAAACGGGAAAAGTCTTGGATACCAGTCTGATTTATCCGACCGAACCGCAAAATAGGGTTCAAGAGTCAATTAAGACTGTTCGTGAGTTGATTGACAAGTATGATATTAATGTCATTGCAATCGGCAATGGTACCGCTTCACGGGAATCAGAAGAAATAGTTGCACAAATCATCAAAGGAACTAGTGTCGAGTACATCATCGTTAATGAAGCTGGTGCATCAGTCTATTCTGCTTCAAAATTGGCTGATGAGGAATTCCCTGATTTTTCAGAAGGTGAAAGAAGTGCGGTTTCAATTGCCCGCAGACTGCAGGATCCATTAGCTGAACTTGTTAAGATTGACCCTAAATCCATTGGTGTCGGCCAATACCAGCATGACATGAATCAGAAACAGTTATCGGAATCTTTAGGCGGTGTAGTTGAAAAAGTAGTTAATGAAGTTGGAGTTGACCTAAACACTGCTTCTGTAAGCCTGTTGAATTATGTTTCAGGTATTGGAAACACTACCGCAAAAAATATAATCAAGTATCGTGAGGAAAACGGCAGTTTCAGCTCCCGTAAGGAACTGTTGAATGTCAGCAAACTTGGTAAAAAGACTTTTGAGCAGTGTGCAGGTTTTGTAAAAATTGACAATCCCGAATATCCATTGGATAACACTACAATCCATCCGGAATCATATGATGCAACATTCAAACTGTTAAAGAAGTTGAATTATTCAGTCAATGATATCGGTGAAAGCAATCTCAGATTGGATAACATAGACCTTGATGAAATTTCAGAGGAATTGCATATCGGTCCTGAAACCCTTAAAGACATTATTCATGAGCTTAAAAAGCCTGGTCGTGACCCTCGTGAAGATATGCCAAAGCCTATGCTTAGGAAAAACGTGTTATCAATTGATGATTTGGAAATCGGCATGGTAATGCAGGGAACTGTAAGAAATATTGTTGATTTTGGTGCTTTTGTAGATATTGGAGTTCATCAGGACGGACTGGTTCATATCTCACAATTGGTATCTGACAGGTTTGTAAAGCACCCCTTAGACATAGTCAGTGTCGGAGATATTGTTGATGTTAAGGTTCTTGATGTTGACACTAAGCGGAACAGGATTAATTTATCAATGATAATTTAATATATATTAAAATCAATATTTTATAGTGAATATAAAATTTATTTTTTTAGAAGGGATTTTAAAATGACAGCAAAGATAATGATTATTCTTGGAAGTGGATCAGATATTGCTATTGCAGAAAAATCCATGGACATATTAGATAAATTGGAAATACCATACAGTTTAAAAATAGCATCAGCCCACAGAACACCTAATCTTGTTCGTGAAATTGTGACACAAGGTACTGATGCTGGAATTGAAGTTTTTATAGGTATTGCAGGTCTAGCTGCACACTTACCAGGCTCAATTGCCGCTTACACACCAAGACCGGTTATTGGAGTGCCTGTTGATGTTAAGACTGGTGGAATAGATGCATTAGAATCAATTGTTCAAATGCCATATCCTTCCCCAATTGCTACCGTTGGAATAGACCGTGGAGACAATGCTGCGATACTTGCAGCGCAGTTTATCGGTCTTCATGATGACGAAGTTCACAAAAAAGTCATTGAACTTAGAAAAGAATATGCAATGAAAGTTATTGACAGCAATGAAAGCATAGTTCAGGTAATTGACAGGCCTTACATTGAAAATGACTTTATAAGAATTAAAAATCTCGAAATAAATAAGGCTGAAGTGGATGAAGAAAACAGCGAATGCAAAAACAAAGACGCTGAAGTGGCCATTATTGTTGGAAGGCAAAATGATGTTGCAACTGCAAAAAAAATAACCAAGATATTAGAAAGACTTAAAATCACATATGACATAAAAGTAGTCTGTCCAATCAGATCAAACAAGAAATTCATTAATTATGTCAAATCTATGAAAAATGCTAAAATATTCATTGGAGTCAGCTCCAACTCTTCACAGGTTACAGGAGGAATTGTCGGTCTTACTGCAAGACCTGTTATTGGAGTTCCATGTACCAATGAAAATGGAGACAATTATATGCTTACTACCGTCAGTATGCCTCCAGGAGTGCCTGTTGCAACAGTCGGCATAAACAACGGCAAAAATGCTGCAGTTCTTACTGGTGAAATCCTCGGTATTGGAAATCCTGAGATGGTAGGCCTTCTTGATAAGCTAAAAGATAAAAAAATAACATTCTAGTGATAATATGAACATTAAAGATGAAAACATTATAGAAATTACTGATGAGCTTTCAACTGAATATGAAATCTCTAAAGTATTGAGAGAATATCCTAAAGACACTGTTATTGTCAAAAACGTTAAAGGATATGACATGCCTGTTGTTACCGGAATCTGCAATACACGTGACAAAATCGCTAAGTCAATCAACTGTGAAGTTTCAGAGATTACTGAAAAAATCATTGATGCAATGGAAAACCCATTGAAAGTTGAAAAATTCACTGATTTTTCTGAATATGATAATTTGGAAATCGATTTGGATAAAATCCCTATTTTAACCCATTACAAACGTGACGGCGGAGCTTATATCACTGCAGGTGTTGTCTTTGCACGTGATCCTAAAACCGGCATTCAAAACGCTTCAATCCATCGTATGATGGTGCTTGACAACAAAAGACTGGTTATCAGAATCGTGCCTAGAAACCTCTACACTTACTTCCAAAATGCACAGGAAGCAGGTGAGGACTTAGACATTGCAATCGCTATCGGAATGGATCCTGCAATACTTCTTGCAAGCACTACCTCAATACCGATTGACTACAATGAAATGGAAGTTGCAAATGCATTCAAGAACGGTGAACTTGAACTGATAAAATGCGGTGATTTGGAAGTTCCTCAAGCTGACATCATTCTTGAAGGTAATATTTCAGTGACTGAAACCGTTGCTGAAGGTCCTTTCGTTGATTTGACTGATACTTACGACATTATCCGTGACCAGCCGATTATTAATTTAAACAAGATGCATATCAAAAAGGACAATCCATGCTATCATGCAATTGTTCCTGCAGGATTTGAACATAAGTTACTTCAAGGGCTTCCACAGGAACCTAGGATTTACAAGGCGGTTAAAAATGCAGTTCCTACAGTTGAAAATGTTGTCCTGACTGAGGGAGGCTGCTGCTGGTTGCATGCAGTTGTATCTATCAACAAGCAAACTGAAGGTGACGGTAAGAATGCTATTATGGCAGCATTGTCAGCTCACCCTTCACTCAAGCACTGTGTTGCAGTAGATACTGATGTTAATATTTTTGATGCTGAAGACGTTGAATACGCTATAGCTACTCGTGTTAAAGGTGACCGTGACATTATGATTGTTCCTAATGTTCGTGGTTCATCCCTTGATCCTGTAGCTGAAAGTGATGGTACAACTACTAAAATTGGTGTGGATGCAACCAAATCACTTAAAACATTGGAAAAATTCGAAAGAGTTAGTTTTGGTGAATGAAACTAACTTTTAACTTCTTTTTTAAAATTAATGATTAAACTGCTGAATCATGAAATGAAAATATTTTAATTAATTTTAAACTTCAAATACTCTTAATTATAATTAAAATAAGTAAAAATAAGCATTAATAATGAGATTAGGGTAAAAAACCCTAAACTATTATTAAAATGGATAACAAAAATTGCAATCCACTTAACATTCCAATATTTTATTATAATATTAATCTTGTATTTATACCTTTTTAAAAAATATTTTAGTAATACTTTATATATAAAAAGTAATAAATATTAACCCCTGGAACTAATAAAAATCAATTATTAAAAGGGTGACTAAATTGCAAAAAAACTTAACATTCCACAGTTTAGCCCCAATGGAGGCCGTGTATGGTAGAAATGTTTTTAGACTGCATTATTTTTTTAGCAGCCACTTATATTCCTACCATTATTGGTAGGATATAACACATTTCTAATTAATGATTGATATGAATCAAAGCTAGGTTAATAGTTTTCAAGGTGAAGGTTTCTAAAAAACGAAATCTAATGAAGTGGAATTTTAATCAGTGACATTATTTGATGAATAGATTGATTTAATTAGGGTGGACTTACCATCCACCATACCATCACTTAAATATTTCCCAAATATACATTTTCAATGCCTTTTTCAAGTGCAATCTCTCTTGCCCTGTAGAGAATTTCAGGTTTTGTAGGTGAAATGTCATCCATCTTATAGTATGGAAAGGCTCTTGAAAAGTGAAGCGGTACTTCAGGGCCTAACTCGGAAACTACAAAATCGCATAACTCATTTATCTCTTCAACTGAATCATTATAATCATTGATAATCAGATTGGTGATTTCGAGATGTTTGCCTTCCAAGTATACTCTTCTTACATTATCCAAAACAATGTTCAAGTCTGCACCGCAGACTTTTTTATAGAAATCCTTAGACATTGATTTGATGTCTATGTTGAATGCATCGACAAATCCTAAAACTTCATTAAGAGACTTGTCTGAAAAGTAGCCGTTGCTTACATAGATAACCTTCAAGTTTTTACTTCTTGCAAGCAGGGAAGTTTTCTTGGAGAAAGGCAAGTGTATTGTAGGTTCATTATAGGTCCAAGCAATTGAGTCACAATTGTAGTTAAGTGCATTTTCCACAATCGCCTCTGGTGTTATTTTAATACCTCTAGAATTAATGTCATATTCATGTGATATCATATAGTTCTGACAGTGCAAACATGTCATGTTGCATCCAAAACCCCCAATCGAATAGGTGAATGTCCCAGGCATGAAATGATTGAGAGGCTTTTTTTCAACAGGATCAGGACTCAATGATGAAACTATACCATAAGATTCATCAAAAAGCTCCCCGTTAATGTTTTTATGCTGTCTGCACACTCCGAGGTTGCCGTCAGCAATCTTGCAGTAATTGGCACAAATCTCACATCTGATTTTCTGTGTTTTTGAACTTTTTTTGTATAATTCATTACTCACTAACATAATGCTCATAGCCCTTATTCTTTACTCTTTCAACAAATCCGTTTTCCAATGTCAGTTCAACAACGTCAGTATCTGTAACCTCACCGATGACCATGCAGTCAATCGGCAGCTTATCAAAGTTCTCCTTTGATATTGTAAACAATAACTCAAAGTCCTCTCCAACATGAAGTATCAAATCCAAATAATCCAAACCCAACTGACTGGATATGCTTTTGTATTCATCAGAGATGTTTAAAAGCTCCTCATGAATCATAAAACCATACCCGTCCTTTTTAATCTCATACAATTCGCTTGCAAGCCCATCGGTAATGTCAGTAGCGGATGTTGCATAATCCCTTAAAATCAGCCCCTCCTTAATTCTGGCTTTTGGCTTTAATGCTTTTTTAACATAAACATTATCAAGCGTGTTTAGATTGAAACCTAATGCAGCAAGACCTAAATTACCCGTTACAGCTATCAAATCCCCCATGTTATAAGTATCCTTCATCAATGGCTTATCGGTCAGACCCAGTGCGGTTCCGGTAATGATGATTTCAGATGCCTCATTGGTATCGCCACCAATCAATGGGACATGATAATACTCACAGGCTTTAAGTACTCCATCAATGATTTGTTTAAAATCATCGATTTTCAAATCCTTTGGAAGTGCAATTGCCAGGAGAAATCCTAACGGTTCTGCACCCATAGCCGCCAAATCACTTACATTAACTGTAACTGCTTTAAATCCCATGTCAAAATAGGACATGTTGTGTGGAAAATGCCTTGACTGGATGAGCATGTCGCAGGTTGAAATAAGATTAGTTGAGTTGAACTTGGTGATTGCAGTATCATCTGGAGTGATATTCCTTGAATTGGCAATGATGTATCTGACTAATTCCTTTTCACCAATATCTGAGACTTTGAGAGTCATGAATATTAGTATTGATTTTTAAATAAATAAGTTTTTAGAAAAATAGAAAAGTACGTTATTGGAAACAATATAGAAATATTATTGTATACTTATCGTAAATTGTTAGTTTTGGCTCTTTTCAAAAATGTTTTTACAAACACTTTAAGGAGCTGAAAAACAATGAAAAACAATGAATTGCTAAAAACATTATTTGTAACATACAACCATTCACCAGGCACACAAAGACTATACACATACGCACTGGAAAAATATGCAAAATATCATGAAATGGAACTCAATGAACTTCTAATGGAAGCAGAAAACGAAGAAAACAAAGGAATCAAATGGAAACACCGCAGAATCAAAACCAGACTACTGGAATTCAGACAATACCTACTTGAAAACTATGCCCTAAACACTGTAAAATTAGTCATGATTAATGTCATCAAGTTCTACAAGTTCTATGATATTGAAATCTACGAACTTCCAAAAATCAACGAAAAATCAGTCAAAAAAACCCAACCAATTTATTTCAGTGATTTACCAGATAAAGAAATCATCAGAAAAGCATTAGGAATTGCCAGCCCAGTTATGAAGGCTGCAATACTGTTCATTTGCTCCAGCGGATGTGCAAGAGCAGAAACACTAAGCCTGACAATACAAGATTACATCGATGCATTGTCTGAATATCTTCCACGAAAAGATATGGACATATTTGAGGTAATTGACATTATCGAAGATGATGAAACAATCATTCCCACTTTCAATATACTCCGTAAAAAGACCAACAAATACTATACCACATATTGCAGCCCAGAAGCAGTAAAAGCAATCAACGCACACATCCTATCTCGTACCGACAACATCACCAATGAATCCAAACTGTTTAAGATGGCTGTAAATTATTTCACAGTTAATTTTCAAAAGATTAATGACGATTTGGGACTAGGAAAAATCGGCACCTACAACAGATTCAGAAGCCACATGCTACGGAAATTCCACGCATCAGCATTATACAATGACGGCATGAGTCTAGACGATGTTAATGACTTACAGGGAAAAGCAAAAAACAAAACCGATCAAGCATACTTCATGATCAATCCAGAAGATTTAAAATACCAATACATCGAACACCTGCAGGCAGTAACCATCAACACAGAAGTTAAAAAGCTGCATGTCAAATCACCAGAGTTTGTCAAAATAGAAAATGAGAAAAACGAACTGAAACTAGAATTGGACAGACTTAAATTCGACATTGACAGTCTTAAAAGCATGATTGGGAAATAATAATATTTTTTCCGTTACTGTAAAAAATTCAACTGATTAATTTTTTTTTGATGGTATCCTATGACATTTTTTTCTATCCATTTTAAGTCGTCTAATTTGATTTTGTTTAGTGCTCCTTCGTATGTTCGGTAAATTCTTTTGATTTTACCAGGAAATGTTACTTTAAAAAATAATTCTACTAAATTATTAGTTTTAGGTATTTCTCTGTCTTTTACTTGTTCGATTATTCTATCAATTTTTTTATCTAGTTTTTTAACATATTCTTGAATAACTTTGGGTATTTCTTCTTGTTTTTGTTTTAATTCGTTGAAATGTTTCATTGCGGTTTTTAATGTTTTGGCTTTGAATATTTTTTGAATTTTCTTTTTGTATTTTAGGAGTTCTTTGATTTCCGTTTTGTATTCTTTTATTTTCTCATTGTTTTCCTTTATTTCTTTATTTAGGTTTTTTTCGTTTGTTTAAGTTGTTTATTGCTTGGGTGTCTGTTTTTTTCTTTCTTCCTCTTTTTAGTGGTTGTTCACTTTTTAGCTCTTCTATTCTGTCTCTTTTTTTGATATTTTTTTCAGTGAGTGATTTGATTTTCCTGTTTTTTCCTTGGATAATGGGGTTTAATTTTGTCATTAGGTTTTGCATCAGGTGTAAGGTGCATAATTGATGTTTAGCGTCTAATTTTTCTATTATTTCTTTATAGGATGTGTGTCCGTCTGTGATTATTGTGTTTAGTGTTATTCCTTTTGTGGATTCTTGGAGGAATTTTTCAATGTAATTTTTGTTAAAATCTTTTTTAGGAATTAATTCGTCATTGATTATCATTCGTGTATGAGCATCAATTAGCGTTAATCTCACATAAATTTCCTTATTAATCTTTATATATTCTTCGTCATAATTGTAGTAACCGCTAGGGGTGATGTTTAATTTTTCAATTTCTTTCATTAATTTTTGTTCTTTTTCGAATATGTATAGTGGTGTTTTTTCTTTTTCTGTGATGTATACTGTTTGTCTTGAGATATTGATGTTAAAATCTGAGTTTATTATTTCTGATTTGGATTCATATGATATATGTGCGATTTGGCTGAATTTCAGTCCTTTTTGTTGTATTTTTCGTGTGTAATTGCAGAATTTGTCTATATACTCGTTCCAGAGTGTTGTCATATATTTGAAACTATTTTTAGACATGTATTTATAAGTTTGTTTTTTAACCCAATATTTGTTATTAAGTTTGAAATCAACAGTTCCATTTTTAGCATAATTTTCATTAAATTCGGGATCATATTCCCTGTGGTCAAAAATTGTAATATTCAAGTCCATTTCAAATAAATTTCCCATTTCTGAGACCGTCCAATAAATAATTTTTTCTAATTTTTTTATTTTTTTCTTTATTATTGTTTTTAAATTTCCTGATTTTTAATTTAATTTTTTAAAAAGTAGTTAATTATAAATATGTGAGAAGATAAATAGTTATTTAACCCA
>NZ_JAFUHT010000010.1 GCF_017468685.1 Methanobrevibacter sp. | reverse complement strand
GTACTCATAATGGTCATAGTACCAGTCAGGATCGTTTTTGGCGATTGTGCTTGGTGAGTCGTCAACACCGGCGTAATGTGAAGAGGAAGATGAATATGATGAGGAGCTTCCACCACTGCTTCCAACATAGTAATTGTCTCCTGAATCATCAGAAGAATAAGTATCAATTGTTAAAGCGTTATAGCATCCGCTAACTGTAAATATCAGGATTATAAAAACAATCAGGATTGTTATTATCTGACGGTTCCTGTCCCATCCTTTAAAATCATCAACAAGTTTCGGATTTCTCCGACCGTTTGCAGTCTGAACGTCCCTGTAGGCCTCATAAAATGCATATGCCCAGACAATAATTGAAAGGGCAAAAAACGCACTAATAAATACTCCAATGATACCCAAAGCCAATCTGACTATAAGAAGTACAAGTCCCTTTTTGGCATTTCCGGCATAGATTGAACCCAAACCGGTCAGGATAAAGGTTAAAACCAGAGCAATATAAATGTTTTTATGCTTTTTTTCGATTTTCTTTCCGCAGCTGGAGCAGAACCCCGCATCATCCGGAAGTTCAGCTCCGCAAGTTTCGCAATACATAATATTGAATCGGTTATTTGGATATATTTAATATGTTAAGATTCTTTGCAACTTCCATTCCCTTATCTGTGAGCTTGTACACCCTTCCCCTTTTTACTTCAGGATTGATGCATTCAACAAGCTCATGGTCCTTGAGCTTTCTCAATACATTGGATATGTGGCTTTGAACTATATCGGCATCCCTTGCAATCTGTGATGGAAATTGGGACCCCTCAAGCATGGCCTTCATCACACGTGTTCTGTATGTTGAGATTTCAACATAGCTGATTTCGGTTAGAATTTCATCTGAAATATCTTTCATGTATTAATATTTGATTTTCAATATTAAATATTATTATCTATTAATATATTAACATGAGAAAAATTGATGAAAAAACAGGATATGAGATTCCATCCAAAAGAAGAACCGAATTTCAAAAAGATGAACTTTTGGATATCATTGATTTTTTTGTGCAATACAGGGCAATTTTTGATGAAAATTCAGCCAAATCACTAAACTGCAGTCCTCAAAAAGCTGCCCATGACTTTACGATGCTTTTATACCACTACGGAATAATGGATTTGAACTATTTTGAAAACCTTGATGAAATCAGAGCAAAATATGAAAAAAGACATATAAGAGATTTGTCCGATGAAAAACTTGATTTTAATGAGATAATGACCATTTTTACATTCATTCACAGGGCAGAACGCCATGCGGGAGGATGGTACAGGGACTGCATAAAAAACGGCACATACCTGAATCTGCTTAAAAGACTAGAAGAGATTAAAAACAAATTAAATGAAGGTGATAATCATGGGAGTATGTCCGAACTGCGGAAGCTGGGTTGATGACGGAGATGTCTGCACAAACTGCGGAGGAAGCGCCAGCTACTCATCCGACAGCAGCGAAAGTGAAAATTACCAGCCTTCAAATAGAACTAAAAAAGCAAAAAGACTGTCCGATAAGGCATGGAGGCTTGAAAATGAGGGACTGTTTGAGGATGCACTTGATTTAATCAATCAGGCAATCGACATCAATCCTCATGATGCCAATCATTTCAACCGAAAGGCAATCATCCTTCAGGACATGCGCCAGTACGATTATGCACTTGACTCATATGACAGGGCACTGTCAGTTAAAAGCGACGGCACCATACGGGCAAACAAGGCAGACTGCATACTTTCAAAGCTTGAAGCCAAAAGGTTCCGTGCCAAATTCACATACCGTGATTTGGATTTGATAAACGAGGCATTAAAAACTCTTCCCCAACGTGAGAACAACTATCACTACCTTCAGATGAAAGGAAAAATCCTTGAAAATTTGGGAGAACCTGTAAAAGCAAAAATCTGCTACCGGCTTTCAGGAAAGCTCTTTGATGAGGTCGATGAGGCAGAAAGACAGCTTAAATTTATAAAAAATTCCAAAGACACATTCATCATTATAGCAGGCACCAAGTTTTACGAAAACCCCAAAATCCCTGAAGGTGCCATCCTGAATTTGATTAAAGAACCTGAAAACGTCCATGATTCCAACGCAATACGCGTTGAACTGAACGGTGAAACGATAGGTTATGTTGCAAACAGTCCCCGTACATTAATCAAAGAGGTCAGAAGCGCAACAGACATCCGAAACCTAAGTTTTACAAAGGCCGAATTTCTTTTCGAACTGCTTGAAACATATAAAATCGCAAGACTAATCAAATCTCAGTGAAGTGATCATTTTTGCGGTTTCTGCCTCATCAGGCGCTGCAATATAAATCCAAGTATCTCTGTCAGTATCCTTAACTGCAGCGGAGTAGAGATCACCCTGTCTGAATTCTATTTCATGGACATTTACGCCGTCAACCGTCCAGCTTGGCTTTCTAAGCTCGGAGTCTATGAATGCCTTGCGGTAAAACCTTTCGATATTGTTGATTTTGTCCCACTGAAGGACATTTATTGTGATGTTTCCGGTATCGTCAACCAGCTGGACATGACCCTTGTAGGCGAATTTCACAGTGTAGTTGAAAGCAGAACTGTTTAATTTAAACGTTTTAAAGTCATACTCGCCATTAAAAGGCACAAACACCTCACCTTCAGTGAACTTTTCACTTTCAATATGTGTGAGGATAATCGGATTGTTATATACATACAGAATGCAAACAAAAACCGTAAAGACAACAAATGCAACTATTACTTTTCTTTTCATCTTATCACCGGTCAGATTTGAATGTTATATGTCAGATAATAGAAATTTCTAAGTGCCAGAAAGGCATCTCCACACATCAGATAGCTGAAGATGATAAAAAATACGGTTTGGGTAACTATCATCACTGAAACGATTATACACACGTTTTTAACAATTTGCTTTATAAAATCATACATTGTCTCCTCCGCGGAGATTAAAAAAATTCAATACAATCAACTCCTTATAGGTTTTTCAAGAGTCTAATATAATGGCTTTGGTTGGTTTTATATTAATTCTTGGGAATAATATATATGAATCAGGTTGGTTATATAGTTTTAGTTTGACACATTTAAAAAAAAATGCAGAGACAGTTAAGAGCCTGCATGACTTTAATATTTACCTCACAAACAATGCCCTCTTTTAAATGCCAGGACATCTAAAAGTTTTCTCCAACCCATCCCTGATTGACATCGGAATATCCGCATTCCTCACAGTACTCATCATAATCCGCTGACCCGCATGAAGGGCATTCACAGTAGGAATCATCCCTGTAGGAGGTATTTCTCACATTATTTGTTCTTTTGGCAGTAGTGCTTGTTTTTGCTTTGGTGTTTGAAGAAGTCTTACCGTCGCCAGTACAGCAGCATGCAATGATTATCACAAAAAAGAAAATCGCTGCAAAGCCTAAAATTCCTGATCCTGAAGAATACATTTTCTCACCCCCAATATTGTAATAATGTTTAGCCTAACCATATATAAACTTTGTTGTTATTATGTGGGCAAAATCAATATTTCACGGCAAAGTAAATATTGATTTAAAAGAGTTATTTTACAAACTAAAAGCAATAATGCCTTTAAAAATACGAAAACTATATATTTAACCGAGCATAACTAATAATAAACAAAAAAAGGTGATAAAATGACAATTCAGACTATAATTTATAATAAATCAACTATGATTTTATGCTCCGATTTAAGGCAAACGGTTGAAGAATACAAATCCTACATTGGAGTCAAAAAGATTTTCGAGCTAAAGGAAAATCAGCCCGTCGCAATAATGTTTAATGGGCTGATGGACTTTGAAGGAGTGCCCATAGAAACATTGATTGGAGAATTCAAAGAAAACTTCAGGGAATTTGAAGACATCAAAACCACCAAAAAAGAACTCCTTGAATTTTTAAAAGACAACACTCCACATACACCTATGGAAGAATACCTTCCGGAGATTTTAGTGCCTTTCAAAGACAGATTATATGACCTGATTGAAGAGGCCGGATTTAAAAATGCAGTCAACAGCAAATCATTAAAAGAAGTTCCGGAATTTCTCAAAAAATACCATAACTTTGATAAGGAATTTCATGACATCATTCCTGAAGGTTTCGATAAAAAGACATATAATTTAAAGATTTGGAGAATGTTTTCATATGAATTGGATTTTGAGGGAACTGAAGTAATCCTTGCAGAATTTGACAAAAAGAACCATTACGGATCACTATCCGTTTTCAATATATACTGCAACGATAGAGGCAAAATCATTTCAAGAGACATTGAAACAATAGAAAACTGCCCGGACCCATTCATCAGAGTATATGCAATGAATGAAGAAGCATATGCTTTCATTACGGGAATCAGTGATGATTTTGAAAATCATATAATAAACTATGTTGATGATACAAATGAAGAGATTATTAATCATATGGAATGGTACTTGACTGATGAAAATTTTGAAAATGCTGAAGAGATTTTAGAAACCTTAAGAAGTGAGCTTGATTTAAGATTCCTTGATTTAAGTTGCACAATTAATAATTTCAAACAAAAAATCATTGAAGATACTTCATCTTGCTGTGAATATTTGCCTCGTCAATTGTTATGCGATTTTGCAGATTCATTAATAAAACTAACAGCATTGAAACAAAAATTATCACTTGATTTAGAAACTGTAAGTAGTGAATCAGACATTGCATTAATAACCAAGGCATATAAACTGAAATGGATAAGGTACACAGAGGAAATAGTTTAAATACCATTAGAGATAATATAGAAGTTAGGAGAGATAATATGTTATTCATACCACAAGAACAAGTTAAAAAAACACTTAAAAGACTTCGTGAAGAAGGAAAAGAACGCAGAAGAAAAGAATCAGAGAAAAGAAAAGCAGCTTACATAAAAGCTAAAAAAGAAGGAAAATTAGACGAATACTACGCAGAATTAAGAGAAAAAAGACAATTTTACTAAATAACCCCCTAATTTCACTACAACCAAAATAAAGAACCGAAAAAAATAATTTAAATAAAAATAGAGATAATATGTTATTCGTACCAAGAGAACAAGCAAAAAAAGCGCTAAAAAAACTTCGTGAAGAAGGAAAAGAACGCAGAAGGATAGAAGCAGAAAAAAGAAAAGCAGATTACATAAAAGCTGAAAAAGAAGGAAAATTAGACGAATACTATGCAGAATTAAGGGAAAAAAGACAATTTTTCTAAATAACCCCCTAATTTTCACTACAATCAATTTTAGATTTTAAAAATGGATTCGGCCTAAAAAATCTTTAAAAATTAAAACTGATAAAATGAAAAGCAAAATCGAAATCAAACAGAGCGGAATAACAAACCTGAATGTTGATGCAGTCGTGAATGCAGCAAACTCACAGCTTCGAGAAGGAAGCGGAGTGTGCGGAGCAATATTCAGTGAAGCGGGATCACGTGAACTTCGAAAGGCATGCAAAGAAATCGGAGGATGCAAAACAGGCAGTGCCGTAATCACACCAGGATTCAATCTCAAGGCAAAATACATCATCCATGCTGTCGGCCCGATATGGCATGGAGGAGATGAGGGCGAAGAGGAACTTCTCTACGGAGCATATGAAAAATCATTATCCCTGGCAAAGGAATATGAATGCAATTCAATAGCATTTCCCGTGATTTCATCAGGAATCTACGGCTATCCGAAAAGTCAGGCATGGGAAGTGGCAGTGAGAGCATGCAATGATTTCATCAATGACAATCCAGATTATTCAATTAATATATTCTTTGCAGTTCTAAGCGATAAATCCCAAGAAATGGGTGAAAAAGCGATTAAAAAAGTTACAGGAGAATAACATGGATGAATGGGACGATGATGCATATGGCGTAATCTATGATGAACATGACAGGGAAAGGTCATTTAAATCATCAAATGGAAAACCTTCAGGAAATTCCTGCTGCGGAAGCATATTTCTCATTATAATGATTGGATTGGTGATAGCGATAGTGATATGAAGCATGACAAAAAATTAAACCAAAAAAATGAAAAAAAAGAATATTCAATCAAACTCTATTTTCCATAAATCTGATTTTCCAATTCCTTAATTCTAGCCTCAAGCTCAGAATTCTCCGCTTCAAGCTCAGAAATCCTAGAATTTTCCTCTTCCAATTCCGAAATTCTCCTATCAGCATTTTCCAAACTTTCCCTAAAACCATCAAAAGGAGAAAATCCATCAATAACTTCAGAAGAAGTATTATTATCCATCATATCCATCAACCATCAATATTTTAAACACAAAATAAAAATTAAACCAAAAAAATGAAAAAAAAGAATATT